>JAFDAT010000318.1 GCA_019313725.1 Deltaproteobacteria bacterium | reverse complement strand
TGGACATTGATTGCCATCGGTGTACTGGTCGCAGCCTGTCTTGTCTTGTTCCTGGTCGCAGTCATCATCCCAGGCATTGCCGAGGCCGTCATCGACACCATCCATCATTTCAAAAACCTATTCAGACGAGCCAGGTTCTACCCCAGACCAAATGAAGAACTCATCCGGCTTGCAGCCTGGACATTGTTTGTCTGTGTAGCAATCACCTGCATCAAAAAGATGATGAACCGGAAGGATAAAGATGATTAATCAAATAACGTCTAATCATTTGAGTTTAAACGCAATAATACCACAACATCTTGAGGTATCTTGACTCGTAGACCACCATATGATACCCCTCTACAAAAAGGGGGGTTTACCATGAAAGGTAACTACTATAAATCCAAGTACGGTTATCAGGTCAGATTTGGAAGGGACATCTGTCTGCATGCAGCCAACATACAGCAGGCAGAGCGTATCTTAACAGGATTGCGATTTAAAGAGGATGAAGGTACTTTTGATTCTCGTGACTATAAACGCGGTAATCCTTTGGGGTTTGAACAGCTTGCCAAGAAGTGGCTCAAATTCAAAGAACGCACTGATATCAAACCAACATCTCTCGCCCCTCTTACAAATTATATGACTCAGGCCATTGACTATTGGGGTCCTACCAATATCAAGGCAATCAGTGATGGAGACATTGAGGATTTCTTATGGATGCGCGACGACATCAGCTCCAAAATCCGCGCGAATATGAGATCAGGCATACACCAATTCTGGAAATGGGTCGTGCGCAGGGAAAAAATCCCCATGCCAGATATTCCTACAATCCCATTCGAGCTTGGCTGGCGAAATATCATAGACATCGATACGCAACAGAAAATCATCGAGAAAGTCTGGGAGATATCACACCATATTAATCCTAAGATCTGGCTTGGAATCCGGTTCCTTGCAACATATATCTCAATCCGTCCTGGAGAGCTTATTGGTATCACAGAACAAGAGGTCAATCTCAAGATTGGTGCTATTATCATCCCCCACCCTAAAGAAAAGAAGCCGAAAATAACCTACCTCATGGATGATGACATCGAGATCATAAAAAGTATGCCCACTGGTATGCCTCACATGTATTTTTTCAGGCATCCAAAAGGCATCCCAGGAGTGAAACCAGGCACAAAATTTGGCGTACATTATCTATGGAAATGGTGGAAGAAAGCTTGCGCTGAACTCGGAATTGAGAATGTAGACCTCTATGGAGGCACCCGCCACTCAACCGCTACAGCCCTTGGAAATGTCTGCACACCTGAAGAGGTCAAGGACGCAACAGGACATTCTTCTAAGGCGTTTGAAAGGTATTTTCAGGGAAAGGCATCCAGGGCAAAAATGGTAACAGTGAAGATCAAGAAGCTATCAGGCGCTTATCAACATCTTATCAACATTTCTGAGGATACGAATATCGATAAACGCCTGATATTTAAATAAAATAATGGAGCGGGAAACGGGATTTGAACCCGCGACTTCGACCTTGGCAAGGTCGCACTCTACCACTGAGTTATTCCCGCTCAATTGAAAGAAGTTTAGTTAACGATAAATTTGGCTTTTGTCAATATAAAAATAAATTCGTTTCACGATTTTATTTGTGGAACATGACCATGGCTCTTCATAGCGAAAGGCATCATCCTATCCGCATGACAAGGACAAGATTTTATCCCGATTGCCTTGACATATGCTGTCATATGGGAAAAAACGGGAAGACATTGCACAATACTGAATGAAGCATGCTATCAGCCATGGAAAAATAAGGAGGAACGATGATTCAGACAAGCGCGATTGAGAAAAACTCAGTTTTATTTCAAGTGCTTACAGATGATCAGGTGCTGGAGATCAGGCGTGCCAGCTATGATGTCATGTCCAAGGTGGGATTTAACGTGCTTCATGCGGGTGCCCGGAAAATGCTCAAGCAGGCGGGCTGCCAGGTCAAGGGTGAACATGTCAACGTTCCCGAGCACGTGGTAAACGCGTGTCTGAACACTGCCCCCAAAGGATACACAATCTACAACCGTGACGGCAGCCGTGCCATGGAAGTGGAGGGCCGCAAAAGCTATTACGGTACGTCCACGGCAAGCCCCAATACCATGGATGCCCTCACGGGTGAGATTCACCCCACGTATGTGGTGGATATCGCCAACGGCGCCAAGGTGGCCGATGCCCTGGAGCACATCGACTGGGTCATGCCCATGGGATCGGTTCAGGATGTTCCCCCGACCGTTGCCGACCTGTATGAATTCGAAGCGGTGGTTACCCACACCACCAAACCGATTGTCTTTATCGGCTATACGCCCAAGGGCGTGGAACTGGTTTATGAAATGGCGGCGGAAGTAGCCGGCGGCCTGGAAAATCTGCAGGCCAAACCCTTTCTTATTTTCTATCCCGAGCCCATATCCCCTCTGGTTCAGCCGGAAGATGTCATCGACAGATTGTTTATAAGTGCCGACCTTAATCTGCCCCAGATGCAGGGCCCATCGATCCAGTTCGGCGCCACGGCCCCGGTAACCCTGGCCGGCGGTATCGTGCAGGGGACAGCCGAATCGCTCATGTGCCTGGTACTGGCCCAGCTCCGCAATCCGGGCTGCCCCTGCAGCCTGGGGAGCAACTTCAGCGTCTTGGACATGTCATCCGGCCTGACATCCATAGCGTGCCCTGAAATGAGTCTGGCCCTGGCGGCTCAGGCAGAGGTGGCTCTGTCTTTTGGATTGCCCACCTGGGGCCTGGCCGGGGCCACCGGAGCAAAAGTCCTGGATGCCCAGGCCGGAGCCGAATCGGCCTTTTCAATTCTGGCCCAGGGCCTCGGCAGCCTCAACCTGATTCACGATGTAGGCTACATGGATGACGGCATGGTCTGCTCGGCAGCCCAACTGGTTATGGGCAACGAAAATATCGGCATGACCAAACGATTCGTCCGCGGTATCGAGATCAACCGGGAGATGCTTGCCCGTGAAGTGATCGAAAATGTCGGGCCCGGCGGCCATTATCTGTCGGAAACGCATACGCTGAGACACTTCAAGGACGAGTTCTGGAGGCCCGGTTTGATGGCGCGAGGTGCCCGCGAGACCTGGCTGCAGGAAGGATCCAAAAATATGATGGATGTGATTCAGGAAAAGCTGCACGCCATCATCGAAACCCATGCAGTTCCCGCCATCGCCGACAAGACCCTGTCGGCGATCCGCGACATCCGCAATAAGGGTGAAAAATTACTAGTCAAAAACTGAACCGCAGCAGTGAACACTAACCCCGTGACAGGTCAAAACGAAATGAAGATCCGGCTTGTGAGACCACGGGGTTAGCGAGCAAAATAATTACCAGACCGTTTCTAAATAATTTTCTGAGTGAACTTTTCCACGCAGGCGTTTACCAGGGCAGCTTTCTGCGAGCCAACCGGTTTTACCGGGTGTTCGGCCATGACCTCCGCCAGCCGTTCCCGGGCCTTTGTCAGGAGATCTTTGCGGCCATCCCGGTCCCACTGCTCAAACCCCATACGGTTCATGAGGCGGGGGCGCCATTGCGTTCCGCGCAAGTGCTTCAGCGTGTGCGAATGCGACAGGAACTCGCCCTTTCGAGCGCCCTCCCCGATCACCCCAACCGCCAGGGTTTCATCGTTCACGGGGATGCCCTTCTGCATCCTGCGAAACTGGTCGATGACTTCGTCCATGATGACAATCATCTCCAGGGAACCGGTCAGTCCGAAATCCAGGTAGCCCACGTCATGATTGAGGTTTGAACCTGCAACCGTGGACATATACGTCAGCAGTCCGGCCTCGAATGTTGCCTGACCGTCCGGTATTTGAGAATCGCTGGTGCCGGCGTACCCCCAGTTGGGCAGGTTGAGAAAGTGGCTCATTTCAACCGTGGCCAGGTAGGCCATCAGGTACTCCGGCGCATTGTAGCAGCACTGACTGGTGCTCATATCCAAAACTGCGGCACCGATGCCCATGAGAAAGGGCGCGCCTGGCTTGGTCAGCTGGTGGATAACGAGCCCGAAGAGCGATTCTGCCAGTCCTTGAGCGACATGGCCGGCAACGGTCATGGGTGCTGTGGACCCGGCAATGGGTGCGGGCGAATAGATCACCGGCATGCCTTTTTGTGCACAAAACATGAGTCTGTCGACACTCGAATGAGGGTGTTTGAGAGGACTTATGGGCTCGGCATAGTGGATTGTGTACGGCAATTCACGATGCGTGGCCTCGTCACCCCTGAAAACGGTACCGATCTCCCACATCTTTTCCAGATCGTCCCGGTTTTGGGCCGTATTGACAATGGGCTTGACCGAATTGACGGCCATGCAGCGAAAGCTTTCCAGATAGGCTGTATCGGGATGCAGTTCGTGAGGATGCGCGAACGACATGATGAAATCGATATTCGGCAGGACGTCACACAACGCTGCCGCCCGTTCGATATCCGCCAGACTGGTGTGGTGGCGCTCATTTTCGCCGGCATCAAACGCCCACATCAGGTCGGATCCGGTGCCGAAATAGGCCCGGCGCCCACCCAGGTCCATGGGTATCTTGACGGTCTGCTCCCCTTCGAGGACGCATCCGGCCTCCTTTACCAGACGCAGGGCATCCTCGTGCTGCAGCTGCATTCCCGTATCTTCCAGCACACGCAAGGCGGCATTAAAAATTTTCTCTTTGTCCTGCTGCGACAGAACCCTCAATTCGGGACTGAATCCAATCTCCAGTTCGTTCATCGGTTAATTCCTTTTTAAATATTTAAGTCAATAACCACCCTTTAAAGTGGTTTTTCATTCCAAATGCTCCCCATTTTATGATACGTACTCGAAAAGCCGTAACCAGAAAACGTATATATATTAGAAACGATCATCCGTACAGTTTTAAGTTCCATCTCATATTTTAGGGCATTGACCTTGCCCAAGGAGGAACACATGTTTTCACACCGTGACATGGGCATCAAAAAAATAAAGGCACGCAAGGAACATAGGTGCTACGGCATGGGCGTGGGTATCATCATATTGGACGATGTGTATCCCGGTTTTCCGGGTGACGTGAGAAACGCCAGTGCCTACCCTTTTCCCATACAGTATGAAATAGCCGAAAACGTCGATATCAAGGCTCTGGTGGTCGACGAGGATAAATCTCCCTGCCTTGAACCGATTCAGAGAGCCGCCAAAAAATTAGAGCACATGGGCT
>JAFDAT010000317.1 GCA_019313725.1 Deltaproteobacteria bacterium | reverse complement strand
GTTGGCTTCGCCCTCGAGAAAGATGTCATACCAGTGCAGGCACAGTATGCCCTTGGGGGCACCGATGGTCCGGACTTCCCTTTCCAGCATGGGGCCCTGCTCGATGTGGTATTCGTAGTAGGCGTGAACCGGCCATTTTTTTGCGGGTGCCTCGCCCCTGTATCCAATTCGTTCCAGTTCATCCACAAAGGTAAGCCCGTTGATGTCGGTCCTGCCGTAGACATAGTCCCGATCCAGAGCGCCGGACCAGACCCCGGAGGAGACCATGGCGGGTGCAAAGCGGCTGCCCTCTTCATTGGTCCAGTCTACGATCACAATGGGACGCTCGGTTTCGATGTTGTTTTCGTGGATGGTCCGTAGGGCTTCGAGCGGGCCCATGACGCCCAGGATGCCGTCAAAGCGTCCGCCCTTGGGCTGCGAATCGATATGCGACCCGCTCATGACCGGGGGCAGGTCGTTGTTTTTGCCTGGGCGTCGGCCGAAGATGTTGCCCATTTCGTCTATTGTGATTTCGAGCTCGAGCGCCTCGAGCCACTGGACGAAAAGATCCCGGGCCTGCTTGTCTTCATCTGTCAGGGTGAGCCGCTGTACGCCACCTCCCGGGGTGGCACCGATTTTGGCCATCGCTTCCAGTGAACCCTGGAGCCTTTTTCCGTTGATGCGCAGATTCTTCAAATCCATGGTCTCTCCTTCTGTGACAAATTTTTATGTCTAAAAAAGGGCACGCATCGATTTCGATGAAGTGCCCTTTTGTATACCAATTGAATTTCGGTGCTGATGCCGGCGCACGTATTAACGCTGAAGGTGTATCAGTTTACAGCATCCTTCATGGCTTTTCCCGCAGTGAACTTTGGAACCATTTTTTCCTCGATTTTCATGGTCTCTCCGGTTTGTGGATTCCTGCCTTCCCGGGCTTTTCTTTTATTAACCTTAAACGTCCCGAAACCGATAAGCTGAACGACTTCATTCTTTTCCAAAGATGCTATAATTGTGGATAAAACACAATCTACTGCAGCCTGGGCTTCCTTTTTTGAAGATACTACATTGGCCACTGCATTGATCAAATCACCTTTATTCATTTTCATCTCCTCCATTATTCTTAAATTCCCTTGGAATTAAGGGGCATGCTTCATACACCTATTTGGCGGGATATAAATTTATGGCTTGTTTGCCTTTAGCGGTGTCTTTTAATTCAAACGACACAAGATCACCCTTTTGCAAGCCGAAATGTCCAAAGTCTTTGATGCCCGATTTATGTACAAAAACAACGCCATGCTCTTCAGTATCAATAAAGCCATAGCCTTTCTTTTCGCTGTAGGATTTAATTTGACCGTCCATATTTATGTTTTCCTTTCCTCGTATTCAGGCAGCCTAAATAAAAAGGCTCCCCCACAAATTCTGAAGGGATGCCTTTTTTTTGTTAAGAATACCGTGTTAAGTGACAGCCAGAAAGAAACCGTCCTGTGGATTACCCAGAACTTGGTTGATGACCGATAATAGTCCCAATCTTGGAAGAAAGCAATCTAATCTTTCTTTTTTAAATACGACGCGCGTTTTACTTAAAACGGCAGGCCAAAATTTAAGGTAGATACCCGGCTCCAGAGGGCCCGGCACTGATTATACCCTATAAGGGTTTACAGCGAAATCCTAAATCCGAATATCAAAATTCTAAACAAATCCAAATATCAAAGGCTCAAATGCTCCAAACATGAGCCCTTGGCATGAGCCTCGGCAACCTCGTTTCGATGATTTAAATTTAGGTCATTTGATATTGTTTAGGGTTTAGATATTCGTGCTTTGAATTTTATTTTCTCCAGTATTGGCAGAGCCTAAGGGCTCTGACCTGGCCCAAGGACCAGGTTTTTAATACTGGAATAAAGCCTCTATTTCGCCGGTTGGTGCGTTTGAACTTCCTTCATTGTTTTCAGAACTTCAATGCTGCTTTTCAGCCCTTTTACATACCGGGCCATGTTGATGGCCCCTCCGGCAATCTGGGCCAGCGCCTGGACAAAGTTTACGTCGTTCATGGTGAACTCCCAGGGCTCTGATGTATAAACGCGCACAGCTCCTATAAAATTACCGCCGACAACGATGGGGACCGAAAGGAGAGAAGAGATTCCTTCTTTCTGGGCTTCCCGGGGGTACTGGATTCTAGGGTCATCGGTAACATCGTAAATGGCCACCGGCCCGTCCTCCAACGATTGGGCGATGGAGCGCAAGGCGCTCACGGGGCCTTTGTTGATGTACTCATCACTGAGCCCGAAGGAAGTGGCCAACTCCAGTTCATCCGTTTTACGATTGAACAGAAACAAAGCACAGCCTTTGGCATTCAGCGCTGTTTTAATGCTGTCCACCGTCATTAAAGCAACTTCTTCCGGGTCCTTGGAGTGAGAGATGGAATTGGCGACCCTGAGCATGGTTTCGTAATTAATGATTTGATTTTCCATGGTTTTCCCTCCTTATCCGGTTGTTATGATCTTTACGGTTTGATGGAACAAAGAAGAACGAGACAGTCATTCAGATAGCAGCACAACTCAGGTCCGGATTAAGACAAGCCGGTCAGGTCCGTTGTGTGTGGATGTCAGATGTGATGGATATATTAGTATAGACGAAGCGGGCCGCTTTCGTCAACCCCTTCCTTTGGGGCTCCGGAAGGGGTGGTCCTGGATACGCGGCATGAGAATTTAAACGTTGAATCGGAAATTGATGATGTCGCCGTTCTGGACTTGGTAGATCTTGCCCTCCAGGCGTACTGTCCCCCGCTTGCGGGCTTCTGCGTGGCTGCCGGCATCCATCAGGTCGGCATAGGCCACCACTTCGGCCCGGATGAACCCTTTCTTGATGTCGGAGTGGATAACATCGGCCGCGTCCACCGCATCGGTGTCCTTGCGGATGGTCCAGGCCCGGACTTCATCCTCCCCAACTGTGAAAAAGGAGATCAGCCCCAGAAGATCATAAGAGCGCCTGAGGACCCTGTCCATGGCGGAGGCGGTGATGCTGAACTCGGCCAGAAACTCGGCCGCCTCTGCGTCCGTCATCTGGGCAAGTTCCTGCTCCAGTTTGCCCCTGATGACCATGTGTTCTCCAAAAATGTCAGCGGCCGGTGTTCCGGGTGGTTTTTCATCATCGTCTTCGTTGTTGAACAATACCAGGACGGGTTTGGCGGATAGGAAGGCATAGCCCCTCAGGAGCTGGGCAAATGCGAGTTCGGGAACATCGCGCAGGGGGATTTCATTTTCCAGGTTTTCCAGGCACTCTTTGAGCAGGGAGAACTCATCGGGGTTGTATTTTTTACCGCGCCGGTTTTCGTGTTCCAGCCGCTCGAGCCGTTTTTCCGTCACCACGAGATCGGCCAGGATCAGCTCCTGGTTTAATGCAATGACATCGGACCCCGGGGTGACCTCGGTGTGGCCGGTCCCCAGAAAATTACGGACCACATGAATGAGGGCATCGCTTTCCCTTACCTTGGCCCAGAAACTCTGATCCTGCTTGTTGTCTTTGGCATGACCCACGGAACGGGGCAGGAAATATTCAATTTGAGCGTAGATGGTTTTCCGGGGCTTGTGCATTGCGCTGAGAACATCCACGCGTTCATCGGGCACCCGGACCATACCGATTTTAGTTTCGTTTTTATGGGATGCATCAGCCGAGCTGTGCGTCAGGGCCTCGAAGATGGTAGACCGGCCGCTTCCGGGCAGTCCAATAATGCCGAGTTTCATGGCGATATACCTTTCAAAAATAAAAGTGATGTGCGCAATCTACTGTCAGTATGCAGAACGATTTTTCACATACGGGGTATTCATAACAGATGACCCCGCTACCGGCAAGATGGTTTCATATTTGGCTGTATTTGCCAGGATGCCCTGAATGGCAATTTAGGGCATGCATTAAGAGATGATTGCCATAGCAAATGTGTGAAATTATTTACATACTCAAAACGGGATAGATATAGAATTCTGATCTAAGCATCAGGAAAGATTGATAAATTATAAATATTTCATTTTGCGCATACTTTTTGCATAAGCTAAGTGAATGTCGATTGAAAGTTGGCGAGAATTGGTAGCAGGATTCAAGTTCATATGGCGTGGAAACAGTTTTGAGGTGGAATAATGGGCTATCATATTGGGTTCATATCGACCCGGTTCAGCGGCGCGGATGGTGTAACACTGGAGGCCAGTAAGTGGTCGGAACTTCTAGAAAAAGATGGAAATACCTGTTTCTGGCTGGCGGGTGAGCTGGACAGGCCCGCAAAAAGGAGCCTCCTGGTGCCCGAGGCGCATTTTAAAAATGAGCACAACCAGTGGGTCAACCGCCAAATTATTGGCAGCACCAGGCGTTCTCCCGAGGTTACCGAACAGATCCATACATTAAGATCTTTTTTAAAAAATCAGATTCATGGGTTTATTCAGAAATTCAACATTGATATTCTGGTGGCCGAAAACGTTCTGACGATACCCATGCATGTCCCCCTGGGGCTTGCTTTGAGCGAGGTCATCGCCGAAACCGGGCTGCCCACCATTCCCTACCACCATGATTTTTTCTGGGAACGGACAAGGTTCGCGGTCAATGCCGTGGGCGACTACCTTCAAAACGCTTTTCCA
>JAFDAT010000316.1 GCA_019313725.1 Deltaproteobacteria bacterium | reverse complement strand
CTAAAGTTAAGGAATTCTATCTGTTTTTATAAACGAAAGAGCGAAGCGATTCAGCAACTTTAGATCACTTATAACTTTAGATCACTCAAAACTTCGGGTTAATTTTTCGGCAGAGCCTAAGGGCTCTGACCTGGCCCAGAGGACCAGGTATTTAATACTGGAATAAAACCTATGGTCCTATTTAGTCATTCCGTTCAAACGGGCCATCATGGTTCCGGCCTCGTCGATCATGTCATCGATGACCGCCTTGACGCTTTTGACTTCATCGATAGCACCGACAATCTGGCCGCAGGCAATGGGACTGATTTCGGCATCCCCGCAATCATAGGCCAGCTTGCCCTTGCCACCGGCCACGGTATTGATGATTTCCTCAAAAGAGGCGTTTTTCTCCTCCAGGGCCAGGCATTCGTCCGCCAGTTGGTTCCGTACGCATCGAACGGGATTCTGCAGCGAATTCAACAGCAGGCAGGTTTCATTTTCCCGCGTCTGTACGAGTCTTTGCTTGATGGCGTCGTGCACAGGGCACTCTTCGGTTGCAAAGAAAGCCGTCCCCATAAGAACCGCTTCGGCACCCATGGCCATCGCCCCGAGGAAACCCTTCCCGTTGCACACGCCCCCACCGGCGACAACCGGTATGTCCAGGCGGGAGACCGCCATGGGGATCAAAATGAACGAAGCCACGTTGTCCATACCGATATGACCGCCTGACCCATAGCCGATCAGGGTAATCGCGTCCACACCGAGTTTCTGGGCCGATTCTGCATGACGGATAGAGGTCATTTTGTGAATGACCTTGATGCCTGCGTCTTTAAGCTTCGGCATCAGCGGCTTTGGGCTCTGCCCGGCGGTTTCCACTACTTTGACCCCCTCTTCAACGACCACATCACAAAACTGGAGGCTGCGTTCGGGGACACCGAATTCAGGCACCATGGATATGTTTACCCCAAACGGCTTGTCCGTCAACGTGTGCATTTTTTTGATTTCCGTGCGCAGGTCCTCCGGTGTTTCAAAACTTTCGGCCGTGATAAACCCTATCCCGCCGGCATTGCCGACTGCGGCCACGAACTCGGCCCGGCTGAGCCATTGCATGCCGCCGGACAAAATGGGGTATTGGATCCCCAGCATTTCGGTAATTCTGGTTTTAAACATGATCGGTATCCTTTCTTCAGGTTATTTCTGTTTCGCCGCCTTGATGAAGGCCATGACCGCCTCGAAAAAATCGGGAGAGCAGCACAGGATGCTCTGGTTGCGGTTTTCCAGCTCGATGGCCGATTCCAGCGTGGGGGCATTCTGATTCTGCCGCAGGGTCTCCTTGGTCAGCCTGAGTCCCAGGGGTGACTTGCCCAGCAGGGTTCTGGCGGTCTGCATGGCCGTTTCCATAAGCGTTTCCGCATCCACCAGGCGGCTGACCAGGCCGATTCTGTCCGCTTCCTCGGCACCTACCGCACGGCCGGTCATCAGTATTTCGGCTGCCTTTGCCCGACCCACTGCTTTGGGCAGAAAATAGGTGGTGCCCAGTTCGCCGCCCGACAGACCAATGTTGATAAATGAAGGAATGAACTTTGCCCCCGGCCCGGCGAGGATGATGTCCGCAGCCAGCGCAAGACACATGCCTCCGCCGGCGGCAACGCCGTTGACCACCGCGATGATGGGCTGGGGCTGCTTGTGCATCACCTCGATGATCCCGGAATATATCTTCTGAATTTTTTCGAGATGCACGGCAGCGGAGGAGAAGAGCTTGAGACCTTCCTCCCCCGACAGCTTATCATCTTTCAGGTCGGCACCCGAACAAAATCCCTTTCCCGCCCCCGCCAACAGCAGAACCCTTATGGACGCCCGTTTCTCGAGGTCGGCGAATAACGCATAGAGGTCATCCAGCATCCCCATGTTCATGGCATTCAGCCGCTCCGGCCGGTTGAGGGTTATCAGCCCAATGCCCTCTTCGGGTTCCTCAAACGTCAGTGTTTCATAGTCCATTGCATCTTCCTTTCAGGATTTTTCGATGACAAGCATCACATCCTCGTCCATCACGGGGGTTTCATTCTCCACGGCGATTTCCACCACGGTCCCTGCGGCTGGAGATTTCACTTTCTGAAAAACCTTCATGGTTTCCAGCAGCGCCAGTATCTGTTTTTTCTTTACTGTGTCGCCCACTTCCACGTAAACGGGTTCATCCGGACCGGCACTGCGGTAAAAAACGCCGGCCATGGGAGCCTTTACTTCCACACGCTTGTTTGCTGCATTCATGCTTACCATCCTTTTTTAGTGATTCAATAGCCTTCTATCTTAGCAATAATATCACGCATCACCTCGTCGGCCCCGCCGCCGATGGAGAGCCCGCGTGCATCCCGGTAGTACCTGGAGATGATGGCCTCACTCATGAATCCCATGCCGCCGTGCATTTGAAGGCAACCGTCGGCGACCTTGTGAAGCAGCTGCCCGGCCACCAATTTTCCCATGGAAATCTCACGGGTCACATCCAGTCCGGCTTCTTTCATGCGCACGATGTGGTAGATCAGCTGCCGGAGACACTCAATTTCCGTCAGCCAGCCCGCCAGGCGATGCCTGAGCACCTGTTTCTTGATCAACGGTTTTCCGAACACGACCCTGTTACGGATATAATCGACGGTCAAATCCACGATATCCCTGGCAGCCGTGCAGGTAAAGGGCAGCAGCGAAAACCGTTCGTGCTGAAACTGCATCATCTGATATATAAAACCCTCGCCCTCGTTTCCGATCAGGTTCTCAGCGGGGACCCTGACATTGTCGAAGAACAGCTCGGCCGTGTCACTGATACGAGCGCCCAGTTTGTCCAGTTTACGCCCGATGGTGAAGCCGGGCAGGTCGGCCGGAACCACGATCAGGCTGAATGAGTGATATCCCGGATCGTCGCTGGTCCTGGCCAGGAGCGTGAAGAAGTCGGCCTGGGTCCCGTTGGTGATAAACATCTTCGACCCATTGATGACATAGTGGCCGTTTTCTTTTTTGGCCGTCGTCGTCAGGGCAGCCACATCGGACCCTGCCCCCGGTTCGGTTACGGCGATAGCCCCTACCATGTCACCCGCGATGGCTGCCTTTAAAAAAGTTTCCTTGAGGTAGTCGCTACCGAACGCATCGATGGCGGGGGTGGCCATACTTGTCTGAACCGTGATGGCCACCGGCAGCCCCAGCGCCTTGATGTGACCGAGTTCCTCCAAAAACACTGTTTCATACCAGTAACCGAGCCCCTGGCCCCCATATTTGGGATCGTAGCGTATTCCCAGGAATCCCAATTTTCCCATTTTCTTAAATAATTTTTTCAGCGGTGCGGCCCCCTGCTCCTCCCATTCGTCAACATGGGGGTTGATCTCCTTGTTGACAAAATCGCGGACCGCTTGCCGGACCATATCGTGATCCTTGTTGAAATATATCTGTTGGGGTGTTTTCAGCGGGTCGCCCATGGTCGTATCCCTTTCTGCCATAGAGGTTATAAGAACATATCAGGCATCTCAGCGACTCATCCAGTAAACCAGGCCCGGCAGGTCAGCAATACCTATTGTAAGAAAGATTGTATCTTCTGCATTTTCGATCGCGTCGCGTGCGCCTAAACCGATACGGATCCTGTTTTTAAACAAGTTGGCATGTACATCGAATCCAAAACTCGTCTGATTGCCAACAGCCGGCTCCTGCCAGTCATGAAACAATGCCGGTGTGACGCCCCACCCTGAAAAGATCCAAGTATTTACAATCCGCGTGAGGTCCAGGCCAATAACACCATAGTTTTCACGATTTTCAACGCTATGCTGGTTCCCTAAACCGCCCGTAAACCCCAGTCCAAGCCGGATACTCGCATTGGTTGTTTTGAAATTCATCGTTGGTTGCCAGAATAGAAGCATATCGCCGTCGGCAAGGTCAAAATCAATCTCATAAGGAATGATGTTGCGCCAGAACCAGGACTCCGGAGCGGTAGACGGGGAGAATGCGAATTTCGGATACTTATATGCAGCTGTTCTGAGTGCCAAGGCCCCAGCCCCCATCAGAGCGGTGTTGGCCTTGACGCGTTTATCGGGGTCGGGTTCGCGGGCCCGGTAAATATCTTCGGCCAGAGTTTCGAGATAAACCATACGGCTGGTACTGCGATTAACCAGTTCGTAGGACCAATATTCAGGATCATCGATAATCAATGTCAGCAAAGATTTCCCCCCGCCAGGCGGTGGGGTGGGTTCGAATTGTTCGGCCTTGAGGTGCTCGAAAAACTCGCGCTCGGTTGGCAGCAGCCCTTTCCGTTTGCTGCTCCTGGCAGTAATGAGGACTTTTTCAAGGCCTTCATAAATGATGCGCATGTCCCGATCTTCTGTCGGCATGGGATCATAGGCATATTTCAGCCTTTCTTTTTTACCGTATTCACGCTTTGCCATCAGCGCGAACACATATTTCGCCTTAGGATTATCAACCACACCCATCAAGCGATAAAATTCCTCGCAGATACCCACGAAATAGTCGAACTCACGAAATTTATATTCGAGAAAAGCGCCAAAGGAACCGAGCAGCTCCCCTGTAATGGGGCCGCCACGACTTGTCACTTGAAGCATTCGATCTGAATCAATGGAAAGGGCCGAACGGCGGATATCCTTATTCAGTTTTTTGCTTTCAGGCCCTGATTTATTTGAAATGTCAATAAGTGCATTGGTCAAGTGTTGGCGAAATTTCTTAGGATCGAAAATACATTCGGAAATAATTTCCTGCTCAACCGGCTCCTCAGGAGGACGGCATCTGGTAGCGACCCCATCCTGCAGCAAGCCACTAACGGCTGTTGGTGCTTTTATGGGAACAATATTATAGTCATAGGTCAGCGCTAGGAGGCGTGCGGAATATCGCAAACGGTCGCTGCATTCCAGTGAGCGATCAAAATAGGGTAGGACGGACGTGCAATCCACATCAAGTGCATTTTCATCTATGATGTCGGCAATCTTGTTACTCAGCTGTATAAGATTCAGGTTCCAGTTATCACTGGTCAATTCCTGGTAAAGCTCATATTTGCGAGCCGTTCCCATCGCACCACCGAGTACGGCTGTTTCAGACAAAAAATTAAAGGTCAATTCCCGGCAGGCTTCTGGAGGATTTTCACTTTCACAAGCCAACTTGTCTTCCGGATCAGGAATATCGTAACGCTGACGGTCAGGGTCAAGATAAATATAGCTAACCGGCAGAGGATTATTCCTGTGCAATGTACTGGATTCTGAAAGTTCACGGGCAAGGCCTATGGGCAGGTTGTCAAACAACCCGCCATCGGCAAATTCTGCTTCCGCAATTTCGTAGCCATCCGGGCATATAAGTTCACCCGGGCTGATATCGGCATCTACCTGCAAAGGCGAGACATCACTTTCTTCATCGGTATAGATAGCCTTTTGCCGGCAGTATTGCAGGCGCTTACGCCCGAAACCAGTCGGAAAGGCACTTGTCGTCAATATGATATCTTCTATCTGCTGATCGGATAGGGAAAAAGCTGGAGCACCGGCCGGCCATGGCATAAGAATCATTGCCGGGTCCGTAAAAGATGGGTATGCCGTGGGATCAAAGGAAAATCTGGCACTGCCATCTGCCTGGGTCCGCATTTCAAACGGTACCAAAAAACGCTGGTTGTTGACTGCAACGCCACTGACGACCATGACCTCGGGTTTCACCCGGGTTACCGTGAGACCAAGCGGTAAGCGAAGCCCCTTGCGAAAGGTTCCCGGTCGATTCCATTTTTCACGCAGCTGCCGAGCGACCGCCACCAGGTCTTTTCTGGAAAGCAGGGCGTCACCAGATAAGTACCGGGGAGAGTCGGCTTCCGGCGGCAGTAATCGATTAACGTCCGGAATCAGCCATACATCACGAAAAATATTATCATCTATCTGATTGGCAAACCCGCCTTTCTCTTCCGGATTTACTGACCAGACCATAGCGCCGAGCAGTGTATTGATACCGCCTGCTGATGTTCCGGTAAGACTTGCGATTTCAACACGGCGCGGTTCTCCGCCCAGTGACCACTCTTTGGTTTTTTCCACCTGTCGGACGACCTCAATCATGCCCCACATCAGCCCGGCTTCATAGGCACCTTTGCTTGCCCCCCCACTGATTGCAAATGCGATGCGATTGGGATCATTATCCGCCGTCGCATTCGTAGTAATAAAAATTGAGACTGCAATAATCAGATATGAAAGCAGCTGTTTATATCGTCTGATGATCATGAGGAAGCCCCTCCTGTATGCATACAATTAATGCGAACTGAGTTGTTCCCATCCAGGGGGTGTGGTATGTCCCCTGGTATGCCTGTTACCGCCGCCACTCGCCAAGCCCCCCATGGAGAGCCCTTGATCGGCCTCGTTTCCGACAGCCACGGCCGGGTGGAAACCATTGCTGCCGCTCTGAAATATTTGAAAGCGGAAAGGTGCGGCAACCTTTACCACCTGGGAGACATCTGTGATTCCCTGCATCCGGAATCAGCCGATGCATGTGTGGAACTTTTACGAAATTACCAGGTGAAAAGTGTAAAGGGGAACAATGATCACAGTATCGTCGTCAACCAGGCCGGCCGCAAAACCCCATCAATCAAACCGGAGACGCTGGACTACCTCAAACGACTTCCGCTGGTGATCCAATCCGGCAGGATGGTCATGACGCATTCGCTTCCCTTCGAGAACGAACTTGGCCTGTCATGCATGGTCGGGGCCATGCACCATCATCATGCGCGGCATTTTTTCCATCGTTTCGCGGACGGCATCCTGTTCCGGGGGCATAGCCATTCACCCGAAATCACCTGGCAGGACCATGGCGGAACCATGCTCTCCGAAAATATCCTGGCAGGGCAAACCATTGGTATTACCGAGCGGACACCTTGTATCGTCACCTGTGGGGCACTGGACCTGAGCCTGTGTATGATATG
>JAFDAT010000029.1 GCA_019313725.1 Deltaproteobacteria bacterium | reverse complement strand
TGTATAGACACTTATCCCTATGATGGTATCACAACATCCTTTTCTTTTATCTTTTGCATCGAGTTAGGATTGCTTCCAGGTAGTGATATGTTGGAGAGATGTCACCGGACAGACGTAAATCAAAATAGTGAAAATGGTTAGTCGGGGAGACCTGCCTTACACAAGTATATTCCCACGGGCTTACACCCATGGTCTTTTGATAATCGTTGATAAAAAAATCAACTCAATCCAGCTTCCCTTAGAGCATTCCAATAATCACTAACTTTGGGAGAGTTTGGTTTTTCTCCCGGATCTACCTGTGCTTCTAATGAGAAATTTGGGTCAAGCGCCATAATTTTCTTAACTTGCGAAGAAGCTTTCTCTTTCAGGCCGAGTCTCTGGAACGAAGCAACTAATCCCATTCGAGCCCATATATCGTCAGGCTCGGACTCAATAATTTTTTGAAAATCATTCACAGCCCTGTCATAATCTTTAAGATCAAAATAGATTTCACCTCGCTGAACATAGGCAATGTTTGAGGGAATAGGATCAAGTCGAAAGCTCTTATTCAACAGAGGGAGAGCCTTTTCACTCTCACCGGCTAAAAACAGACTGTAGCCATAAAACATATAAGCCATAGCATTGTTAGGGCTCAATTCGATGGCTTTTCTTCCATAATCTATTGCCGTATTAAATTTCCGTTTAAAACAGTTAAGCAATGTAAGTCCCATATGAGCCTCACAGCTTCTATCGTCAAACTCAATTGCCTTCTCCAAATATTCTTCCGAAGTTTGAATCACATGTTCTCTTGCAGTGCCTGCTTCCCACCATAAGGTTCCTGTAACCTGATCACAATTGATGAGTTCAAAGAATTGTATGTCGGTGATAAAACCATGATCAAGATCGGTGATATCTATCAAGCGTATGATGCGGAGAAATCCAAACGTATGCTATATGACTTTGATGATCTGTTAATTGAAACGTATCAGTTGCTAAAAAAGGATCAGGACGTACGTGAAAAATACAGGGAAATATACAGCCATCTTTTGGTAGATGAGTTTCAGGATACGAATCCTGCACAAATGTCTATTTTAAAATTGTTGATTGGAGATTAATTGCAGATTCTTTGGCATCTTTCTGTAACAGGGATAAGAAATTTTTAGTGAAAAAGTATCTCATGAGAATAATTGCTGTTGTTCATGACTCTTTTTTCGCTTTTTAGGGGTAATACGTTTTTTCATATCCCTTTTTTCAGCGTCGGATAGAACATATTCATTCCAAGATCTCACATATTCCTTCTGAGGTTTATCTGAATATGCAATCTCAAAGGAATCCATATCTATCTGATCGACAGTTAAAAGTTTATTTATGATGAGATCTGTTTCCTGCCTTGTCATAACCGGGAACAAGTAATTATTATTTGTGTATTTAAACTTGCCTTTTATCTTAAATCTATCATCGATGAATGCTATATGCTTTTCTAATCGTTCCTCGATTCGTTTATTTGAAAAATCTACTATGCCGGAAGATTTCGATATGATTTGTTCCCTGAGGTTGGGATCGATTTCATAACCGATGCTGTTTCTTGCTGTAGCCATTGCAGCATACATAGTGGTGCCAATACCGAAAAATGGGTCCAGAATGGTATCACCTTTTATCGAAAACATTGCAATAAGTCTGTAAGGTAGTTCAAATGGGTATGCAGCACTTCGTCCCCTGGTTTTGGTATCAAATAAATTTTGAGAAGTGCCTTTTAAATCCATCCAAAGGTCAGAGAACCAAACATTCCGCTCTTCCCAGAAAAATGAGCTTTCACGTCTCTGTTTCTTTTCGTCAATTGTTTTGAATTCTTTTTTATTACCTTTCCGCAATATTAAAATATATTCATGCTCCAAGGTAACATAGGCTCCCGGTGGCATCATTCCTGACCCCATAAACTTATTTGGGGCATTGGTCTGTTTTCGCCACAATATCGCCGGCAAAGCCGAGAATCCAATATTTTGCATATAAGTATGGATTCTGGAATGGTTGGTATAAAGAGCAAAACGGCTATTGATAGTTCTTGTTGCATCGCCTATATTGATACAGGCGATTCCGCCCACTTTTAGAACGCGATAAAGCTCATCCCACACCTTATCGAGTTCCTGGTGCATTAATTCAAAAGAAGTCGGCCCATCATTTTTTTTCAAGGCTCTGCCAATCTTTTTATTTTGGCCGGTAAACATCTGATCCCACATTTCGATCATCGGGTAGGGTGGAGACGTTACGGCCAAATCAATGGATTCATCATATAACAGACTCATATTATTTGAATTATTTAAAATAATTTTATGTGCTGTGATCATGTTCTACCTTCAAGCCGTTTTCTGATAAGCATCATAAATTCTTGAGCAGGCCTTCCACTTCGGGAGGAAAGTAGGATATCCGAACCCAGTGGGCAATGCCGTCTGGTTGTTGATCAGTTTCCACAACCCTGGCATACACGAAAACCGGTTTTCCGGAGGCGGGATCGTTTATGTCCAACCGTATCTCCCGGGCATTTTCGATGGCTTTGTTCACCGTAACACAAGCCCATGTCGGTGAAAACCGGCTGAGGGTGCCTCGCATTGGATCGCCGTCGACCTTTTTACCTTTCATGACATGTACGGCAACCATAACGGGTTCTTCCAAAAATGCTGCCGCAGGTGTTTCTTCAGGCAGTATCATCGTTTGGGGGATCGAAACAGCCCCTACATCGTATACGGACACGCCCTCATCGACCCCCTTGAAATTGATCATGCGGGTCCCACGGACTTTTATGTGCGTTTTGACCTTCGCGTATGTCGATTCTGCGATCAAAACCTGGCCACCCATGGTGGCTGATTCCACCCGTGAAGCCAGGTTAATGGCGTGCCCCACAACACCGTATTTGGCGCGGTTTTGACTGCCGATGTTGCCTACGATCACGTTCCCGGTGTTGATGCCGATGCCCATGGAAAGTTCGGGAAGCCCCATGTCTGCATTCTGAAGGTTAAAACCCTGCATGGCAATCTGCATGGCCACGGCACAGCTCACTGCTTTTTGGGCGTGGTCTGCGTGTTTAACCGGCGCACCAAAAAATGTCAGGATGGCATCGCCAAGAAATTCGTTTATGGTTCCCTGATGCTGGGTAATGATGGACTCCATTTTTCCGAAATACCGGTTAAGCAGGTTCACGATCTGCTCCGGCCCTAAGTGCTCGGTTAGCGGCGTGAATCCGCGCAGATCACTGAGCATGATGGTTACCTCCCGGATTTCCCCCCCGAGTTTCAGGCCGTCCGGTGTTTCCAACAGCTGTTCAACCACTTCTTTGGTTACGTAACGACCAAACGTTTCACGGATAAAATCTCTCTGACGCAGTCCTTCCATCATGGAGTTGAAGGCCTGGGTCAGTTTGCCTACTTCATCCTGGGATTTGATATCGAGCGGATTCTGGTATGAGCCGTCCTGGGCCACCCGAACCGCTGAGTGGGTGAGATTAAGAAGGGGACGCGTGATTTTTTGCAGCATGAAGACCAGTAAAATAATCAGCAGTACAACCAAGGCCGTGCCCAAACCGATGATCTGGACGTGCAGCCTGTTGAGCGGTTCCAGTATGCTGTCCGCAGGTACCATGAAGACCAGCGCCAGGTCTGTCCCTTCAACACGGTGAAAACCGGCGTACCACAGTTTATCCTGCCGGTCTTCCATGTATTGGTGTGAATCGATATCATGGTTGCCGATGCCTGCGGTCAGACGTCTGCCCAGAAGGCCTGCGGTTGTGCCGAGATTTGTACCCACCATTACCGGGTCGGGGTGGATCAGGATAGTGCCGTCTGATTTTACAAGGATTTTAAGCCCACCGGGCGGGGCGGGCTGTTCTGCTGTTATGGACTGGGCGGCTGTCTGCACATCGATATCAATCCCCAGCACCCCTACAAAAGACATATCCGGATCAATTACCTTTCGAAAGAACGTGATCACCGGCATGCCGGAGCCTGCATCCAAATATGGGGAGGTTACCCCGTCCATCTGTCCTTTGGGAAGCTGGAGGGCGTCCTGGTACCAGGGCCTCTGGCGGGGATCATAGTCCGGAAGAAGTTCAGTGGATGCCCCCCTGATCATTTTTCCGTCGGGATGGCCCATGTAGACCGACGTTACCGAAGGGCCCAGCTTCCAGGTCAGGGTGATGAACAACTGACGGCGTTCGGCATCAGATTTATAGCTGATGTTCTCATCGAGCGCTTCAAGGCTTAAAACCGTTTTGATGATGTTGAGTTTTCCGGAAAGTGATTCAGACGAGGCCCAAAGATAGTGTTTGGCGGTCTGGTCCATCTGGTCGATTAAAAGCTCACGCGCCGTGCGATAATTCCTGGTTTCCAGGAAAACGAGAACAACAATGACAGGGATGAGAATCAGAATGAAAAATTTGCTGCGCAGGGTTTTCATGAAAAATCCGGATTGGGTGGGTCATGCATTGGATTAGCAATACCGTTATGGCAGGTATTCTCCCACCCTTTCATTCACAATCCAAGGGAGCCAATCCGCTTTGCTAATATTTGTACTGCCGGGGCAGTTTGTGAAGCCACTTATGCTTTGACGTAGAGCCCTTTTTCCGGGTTCTTAATCTTACCCTGTTTTTTCAGCTTGAAAATAATATTGGCGACTTTCTTATTGTCGAAGCCTGTTTTCTTCATAAGACCGGATGTGTCGACACCTTTTTTTGTCCTATTGATCACTTTCAGAACCCTGTCGGCTGCGGTCACCTTGGCCGCTTTTTTTGCGGGTGCTTTTTTGGCTGCGGCTTTCTTAGCGGGTGCCTTTTTAGCTGCGGCGTTCTTAGCAGGTGCCTTTTTAGCAGGGGCTTTTTTTACTGCGGTCTTTTTGGCTTTAGGTGCAGCCTTTTTTGCAGGTTTGGCTTTCTTGGCTATTTTAGGTTTGGCCTTGGCCGCCTTTCCGGCAGCGACTACCAGTTTGTCGATTTTTTTTGAAAGTGCTTTAATTTCTTTACTGACCAGTTGCAATTCTTTTTTCAGATCTTTAGCCATGTTTGCCTCCTCTGTTGTGAGTTCACATATTTTTTTTCCTGCAGCCACCTGTTTGATACGATATTCGAGTTTGAGCGCTTCACTTTTAGTCATGCTTCGACTAACAACCACCAGTACTACAGGCCGGCGCGATCTAGTATATTTTGCACCCTTCCCTGAATTATGGGCCGCCAAGCGCTTTGCAAGGTGATTCGTAATTCCGCAGTAAAGTGAGTTGTCGGAGCATCGAACCAGATATACGTTCCAGCTATTTTTATCCATTACTACGCATTGATTTGTATTTTGTCAAGATGCTTGTTTTTTCAGAATAATTAACACATAGAAAATAGCATAGTCAAGGCAGGAGCGCTGTGCGCATCAGGCAGGAACCTGCAGATTTGCCGCGTATCCCTGAATAAAAGTTCTGGGGTGAAACTGTGACCACACGAAAACGATTCGGTTATCCTGACAATAGAAAGCAAGTGTCGCCTATTTCAATCACATTTTTCTGGTTTCGTTTAATGTGGACAATATATCAATGTATTCTTCAAATCAGAGGCGCACAGTCCCGGTTGTCGGCAGCATGGGTTCCGGTCGAGGAGGTGTTGGAATCAGGCACAGCATGCAGCCCGGCGGCATTCTACCAAGTTCATTATATACAGTCTAACACAGTGCCTGGCCCAAAAGCAAACGATAAACTGCCTTCGGCTCGGCCTCCCGGATGTCGGATAGAGGTTGCATAGAATGAAAATCAGTTATAGATATTCCCAAGGCGTGAAACCGTAGGCCTCGCAAAGGAAATGGACATGCACGGTAGGGCGAAAGCTGTCGCTATCATACTGGTTGGGTTAAGCCTGTGCGTTTTTGCATTGACTGCAGGATTGTCGTGGTATGTCAATTCCAGCCGGGGCAGATCGCTGCTGCTGAAAAAAATCAATGCAATGGTACCCGGCAGGCTGCTGGTTGCCCACCACCGCCTGTCGCTTTTTAACGGTGAAATCATATTCCGGGATCTGAGAATACAGGATAGGCATGGGAAGGATATGGCCGGTGTTGACCGCCTATCGATAAACCTGTCTCTGGCATCCTTATTCAAGAAGTCTCTGGTTGTCGAAACAATGGATTTCAAAAGACCCTGGTTGCACCTCAGCAGGAATGAAAACGGGCGTCTGAATATAGTAGATGTATTTGCGGGGAACCAGGCGCGCGGGGAAACGACTGTACCTGACACTGCCAAACCTTCATTTAACGTTATTCTCAAGCAGTTTAGCCTGTCCGAAGGGTATTTGTGTTTTAAGGATGCTGCCGGTGGAAAATCTCTGATCCTGGATGATGTCAATGCAACGGCCAACGGAAACCTCAGGAACAAAAGCGGCATACTCAAAATCGATATCGGCAAGCCGCGATTCGTATACAAGGGACATCAATCCGATTTCAGACGCATGGATCTGGCATTGGCCCTCAGCAATGGACACATCCAGCCCCTGGTCATCAAGACTGAAAATCAGTTTGCCTCCCTGCTCCTGTATGGCGATATCCGCCGGGTTTTTTCCGATCCGGAACTGGACCTGAGCCTCAGCATCGATTTTTCCATAGCCGAGGTGGAATCGTTTTTCGATCTTGGCCGGAACGATTCCGGCCGTGTGAAGGCTTATCTGGATATCAAAGGCAGGCCGGATAACCCAAAACTGAACTTGAAAGCCGACTATCAAGACGGCCAGATCGCGGGCCATGCGGTTGAACGCATGGATTTGCAGTTTCACCTGGTCGACCGGGAAGCGACCCTCGCCAGGCTGTCGGTGGATACGGCTTTTGGCCGCCTGGGGCTATCCGGCCGCGTCGATTTACGCGGTGTATTTCCAAAAAGCTATTTTTCCCCTTCCGTCGACTGGGAAAAAACAGCCTGTGAAGGCCGCCTGCAGACTGTGGCGCTGGACCTGGCATCCATCATCTCAAACCAGAAGAATCCTGGTGGAAAACTGGATGCCTTGCTGAACTTCAAAAGTCGGGGCGTAACCCTTGAGACCTTGGCTGCCGACGCGGATGTTGAGATAGTCATTGAAGCATTCCGGTCAAGTCATATGGTGCAGCCTGTTCGCGTCCAATCGCGGGCATCCGGGAGGATGCGGGACGGAACGTTTTGGCTGGATATGGCGGAAATCGAGACCGCAGATGTCCACGTGTCCGCCGGCGGCAGCCTGGATTTAGATGCTGAGCGGATGGATGGCCGTTTCCGCCTGGAGACCCGTGAAGTGGCGTCATTGCTTTCGCTTTTCGGGTTGTCCCGGATACATGGGGCCTTAACGCTGGAAGGTAGTCTGAAAGGCCGGCCGGCCAACCCCGACATTACAATTTCAGCCACGGGTGAGGCCGTGCGTATCCATGACATAGACGTCGGCAACATCGGGTTAAGCGCGGAGCTGGTTAAAACGGGGCAACTGAAAGTCGACTCCCTGACCATCGAAAACAAGGGGAGTTCCCTAATGGCCGAAGGGGATATCCAACTGTTTGCTGAGCCATACAGCCTTCACCGTGAAATGCCTTTGAGTGCCCGGCTCGCGCTGGCGAACATGGAATACAATGATTTTTTCAAAGGGCCGGATATCAGAGGTTCCCTGGGAGGGAGCCTGGCATTGGCGGGGAACCTCCGGTCGCTGCAGGCCAGTGCCGACGTATATGCCCGCGGGGTGGAATTCAAGCAGGTACGACTGGGTGCGGTGGCAGGCAAGGCGCGATTTAACAATGGCACGCTTTTTCTGGACAGTATGCGTCTTACCCGCGGGCATACCGACCTGAAGGCTGAAGGAGAGATCGGACTTTTACGCAAAGGTACCTGGCAGGTCGTTGAGGACCCTGCTTTCAGGCTGACGCTTTCAGACGGGCATGTGTTCATGGAGGACTTCAGCGACAAGCTGGCAGGCGAATTGTTGCTTGATGCCGACCTGGGCGGGAGCCTGAACCAGCCCCGGGGAAGCCTGCGCCTGAGCGGGCTGAATCTTGACTTGGGTCTGCAGCGGATAGAATCGGTGGCCTTAGACTTGAAAATCAGGGACAGGCAAGTGATCATCGCGCCTGTTGAAATTATTCTGCCAGGGGGCGGAAAACTCGATGGTGCCGGCCGCATCGGCTATGACAGGTCTTTGCAATTCCGGCTGCAGACCCGCGACCTTCCCGTCGAAAGCATTGACAGGGTGCGGGCGATGGAGGTCTTCAGCGGAAAATTGAATTTGGATATCACGGGCAGCGGGCTGCTGCATCGCCCGGATATTACCGGAAATGCTGAATGGAAAGAGATCCGATTCAGGAATGAAAAGATCGATGATGTCAGCGTGAATTTCGGCCTCAAAGAAAACAGGGTATTCTTAAAAGGAAAACAAACATTCGAACTGGATGCCGGATATGATTTGTCGAGCAAGGCCTTTTTCGTGGACCTGATGTTGAATGACACCCGTCTCGAACCCTGGTGCGCCATCGCTCGCAGACCTGAGTTCGGCGGGAACATCCGTGGAAGTCTTCGGGCCGAGGGCTATGCGGGCGACCTGGAGCGGACCCGGGCAAAGGTCGCTATTCACAAACTCGAGATAGAACTCAATGGCGAACATTTTGCAGGGACAGAAGATTTCCAAGGAACGTTAAAAGATGGCGTTTTTGAAGTTCCGGAATTTTATTTGGAATTGCTGGATCAAGGTCACTTCTCCCTCAGGGGCAGCGGCGCCATTTCCGGCCCTGTGGATCTGGAAGTGGTGGGGGACATCCCCTTAAGGGTCGCTAATCTGTTTGCCCGGGATTTGCCGAAGATAGACGGTACCTTGTCGATTATGACATCGGTGGGCGGCTCGTTTCTAAAGCCCGAATTGAACGGTGAGATCAGGATTGAAGATGGCGGGATTTTCATACCCGAACTGCAGCAGGAACTTCACAGGGTTAACGGCCGGGTAGCACTTTCTTCCGAGGGGGAGGTCGTCGGCGGTTTGAGCGGGATGCTGGATAGCGGTAGATTTGATGTGCAGGCGGCGATTGATCTGGAAGGATTTCTACCCAGACAGATCGAAGCCCGGGTCAGTGCGGCGGCCCTCCCCCTGCAGATTCCGGACACAATGGAAATGCTTTTTAATACGGACCTGGTGGTGCGGGGGACGCCGGGCGACCTGGTTGTAGAGGGAGACGTCGTTCTACTTGAAGGAACTTACTATAAAGACTTCAAGCTCAACCTGCTGCAAGCCATTCAGGAAGAAAAAAGGGAGGAAAGCCCCCGGAACACTGAATTTGCATATCCTTATTTAAAGCCGCTGCGGTTTAATATCCATTTCAAGCACCGCCAGCCTTTTCTGGTGGATAATAATATTGCCTACATGGAAATCAGTCCCGATGTGATCCTGAGGGGCACCCCGGAAACCCCCATCATCACCGGGTCGGCTAAGGTCGATAACGGCGTTATTACCTATCAGAACAAGGAATTTGTGGTTCAGCGGGGAGCCGTAGATTTTGTCAATCCTTACAGAACCGAGGCCGAGATCGATATAAAGGGAGAGGTGGAGATTCGGGAATGGCGCATCACCATTTCGCTTTACGGGCCGCCTGACCGCCTTACCGTAGACCTCTCTTCGTCGCCCCCGGAGGAAGACGCAGATATTATTTCCCTGCTGGTTTTCAAGAAAACCACCTACGAGCTGAACACGGGGAGTGGCGATGTCGGCCAGTCACCCACGGTTCTTCTGGCCCAGCTGCTGGCATCTTCGTTTGGTGACGATATTAAGGGCGGTACGGGTATCGACATACTCGAGTTGGAAGCTGAGAGTGCCCGGGATAAGGATTCAACCGACAGGATTAAAGTGACGGTGGGAAAAGATTTGTCGGAAAGGATGACTGTCAAGTATTCCGTCGAGTCAAAGAATGGTGGGTATGTCCAACGGGCATCGACCGAGTACAAGCTTCTTGAAAATTTTCTGGTGAGCGGTTTTCAGGACACCAAGGGCGTCTATGGCGGGGAATTAATTTTCAGGCTGGAGTTTCGCCTGTTCAGATAATTCCATATTTTTAATATCATGCAGATCGGAAATTTGGCGTGAGCAATACGCAATGCAAGCGAATCGGAGTTTGGATAATTGGCAGATCATAGCCCGGGCCGATCGGTTTCAGACCAAAAGAAGGTGATGCCGGCGCTGGTGGCAGTCGTTAGAATCCTGGCGCGGATCAGTTTTCTATTGGTGCTGTTGTTCAGCCCGGCTTCCGGGCGGCAGGCCATAGCTGAAACCGCTGACGGTATAACCCGGGAAGCGGTTGCTGTTTCGAAGATAGAAATCAGTATCAGGGATTACGTCGGCAGTGAATCCGATTGGCGCCAGATTGCAGACGACATTATCTCCCTGTATATTGAAGAAGGAGACACCTTTTCCGCTGTTCAAATCAGTGCGTCGCTTTCAGCTTTGAAGGAATGCGGTAAATTCCGGACTATCGATGCGGATTCGGCGGCGGCGGTGCACGGGATCACGCTGCTGTATGCGTTGACGCCCTTCAAACGCATCAAGGAAATCAAAATAGAAGGGAAATACCCTCTTTTTGAGAGCAAAGTTTTGAATGCCATGGCGGTTTATCCGGGAGACGCATATGTTCAGAGTGTGGTTGATGCACAGCCGGAGATCGTGGCCGAACTTTTTCGCAAAGAGGGATATATCGCCCCGGATGTCGTTATCGGGGCCTGGGAGGACCCTGCAGAGAGTCAATACATTCTGTTCGTCAACATTGCCAAGGGGCCCTATTACACCCTGGGTAATATTGTTTTCAAGGACAATGCCACCTTCGACGATTCCGTGCTCAAATGGCGGATGAAATCGTGGCGTAAGGCGATATTTGGAAAAAGATCCGGCCGGTTCAAAAAAGATGTCTTCAGGAAAGACATCAACAATGTGAGAAATTTTTACAGGAAGCGTGATTTTTTCGATGTACGCATCTCGTATGAATTAAACCGAAACCCTGCAACGGGTATGGTGGATGCCGCGATTACGGTTCAGGAAGGTCCGCGCTACAACATCACCTTCCAGGGCAATGAGAAATTTCGGGAAAGGACCCTTAGAAAGCAGCTTGTTCTGGTTGATACCGGGAATCGGGGCAATCTGGGTTTGAGGAAAAGCATTAAAAAGATCAAGTCACTGTACCGCGGGGCCGGCTTCCCCCAATCCCGTATTGTCGTAGAAGCGGCTGATGTAGAGGACAATGGGGTCCGGCAGCGAGACATACGTCTGCTCATTCAGGAAGGGCCGCGCTTCATTGTCAACCGTTTGGATATCGCAGGCAATTCGGCTTACAGTGAAGCCAAACTGAACCGGCAGGTCCTGACGCGGATTCCGGGATTTCTACGCGAGGGTGCATTTGTTCCGGAAACCTTGGAAGAAGACCTCTTGATGATTGAAAATCTGTATCATAAAAAGGGCTACATGAGCCCGGAGATTTCAGTAAGCAAGGTGGTGACCCTGGCAGAGGAAAACCGCCGGCATGCAGACAGGGAGGTGACCCCGGCAAGGAAAAACCGTCATCATGTGGAGATCGATCTTACGATTGACGAAGGTGTTCAAACAGTCGTGTCTGCGCTTGAATTCGAAGGTCTGGTCTCAGTCCCCCCCAAAAGAGTTTTGAAAAAAATCAAGCTCAAGGCGGGAAGACCTTTGCGACAATATGAACTCAACAATGATGAGCGAAGTATTGCGGAAATAATTTCTGAAGCAGGCCATCCCTATGTGACGGTGGAGGGCCGCATCGAGTCGAGCCCGGACCGGTCCGCTGCCCGCGTTACGTTCGTGATAGATGAAGGCCCGTACATAACAATGGGCAACACATATTATAATGGAAACTTTCGTACGAAAAAGAGAATTCTTGATCGTGAACTCGAAATGGCGCCCGGTGACGCGTATTCGCTAAAAAGCATGCACACCGGTCAAAAAAATATGCGGTCCATGGACATTTTCCGATCGGTTCAGTTTAAACCGGTGGGGCTCAAGGATCAAAAGGAAAAGATTCATCTGTTTGCCGACGTCGATGAGAAGCCGCCTTTCTTTTTTCAGGCCAACGGCGGCTTTGAGTCGGTAAAAGGGTTTTATGTCGGCAGCCGGTTGGGCGATCATAATTTTCTGGGTCTGAACAAAGATGCCTGGATAGGTGGTGAAATCAGTCAGACCGGCTACTGGGCTGAATCAAGGTTGTACGAACCACGATTTTTCGGCACGCGTATCTCCTCTGATCTGGGTATTTTTTTCGATCGAGATGAACCGTTTAACCAGACATTCGGGACCGAAACATATGGCGTCGACCTGTTTTTTTCACGGAAACTGACCCATAAGATTACCGGGAATCTCGGGTTTCGCTATGAACGCAGGGAGCAGTTCAGCAGAGGCAACAGCAGTGAGGAGGATGACGGTATTGATGTTCCCAGAAGTATTTTTATCGGATCGCCCTCCATCAGCTATGACACCCGGGACAGTTTTGTCCGGCCCCGGGAGGGAATATTTTCTTTTTTGGCGATGGATCTGTCCAAGGGTATTGAAAATTCGCTTGACGATTACTATAAATACCGTTTTGAAATCAGGGGGTTTACGACGCCTGTAAAACGGGTGACCTTTGCCGGCAAGGGCAGTTTCGGAGATATTGACCCATACGGGCCCAGTGGGATCGTGCCTCAGGACCAGCTCTTCTTTTTAGGCGGTACCGCCAGCGTGCGGGGGTTCGATGAAAACCTTCTCCTGTACGACAGTGAAAACAACCCGGTGGGCGGGGAAATGGCGGCCGTGGCAAGTGCGGAAGCAAGACTTGACCTGGGCAGGAACTTTGAGCTTTCAATATTTTACGATGTCGGTTATCTGGATGACACATCGGGGCTCGCGGTTACGGATAATGTTCGAGATTCCATCGGTACCGGCTTAAGGTATGTGACGCCCATCGGGGCCATAGGCGTTTTATACGGTCATAAACTTGACCCGAGACCTGATGAAAGCCTGGGAAGATTGCATCTTTCCATCGGCTATACTTTTTAAACGCTAATTTAGAGGAGATAGACGCCATGTCAAAAATACCGACCCGAGAGGAAGCCTTTGATCTGCTGAAAAAGTATAATCAGACAGAGAGTCTTATCAAGCATGCCCTGGCCGTGGAAGGCGTGATGCGGTACTGTGCCAGGAAAAGAGATGCAGACGAGGAAAAATGGGGTGTCGTCGGATTGATTCACGATCTCGATTACGAACAGTTTCCGGAACAACACTGCAAAAAGACCGAAGCCATACTGAGGGAACATGACTGGCCGGAAGCGTATATCCGGGCGGTGGTCAGCCATGGATGGGGAATCTGTACCGATGTCGAACCCCAAAGCGAGATGGAAAAAGTTCTTTACGCCATCGATGAACTGACCGGACTGGTGGTAACGACCGCGCTGGTACGGCCGTCGAAGAGTGTGTTGGATATGAAACCTAAATCGGTGAAGAAAAAATGGAAAGACAAGCGTTTTGCCGCAGGCGTGAATCGTTCCATCATCGAAAAAGGGGCAGAAATGCTCGGTGTACAAGTTTCGGACCTGATCGTCGACACGATCATGGGCATGCGGGAGGTGGCGGATAAAATCGGCCTGAGAGGCAGTGCTACCGGTACACAGTCAACCCCAATAATAAACGGAGCTCATTCAATATGAATTTTGGAATTATTGCCATCCAGGTTGTCGCGCTTTTCATGGCGCTGACCTTTCATGAATTCGCCCATGGGTGGGTTGCCCGAAAACTGGGCGACAGAACCGCCGAATCCATGGGGCGGCTGACCCTCAACCCCAAGGATCACATCGATCCCTTCGGAACACTGCTGGTACCGGCCCTGCTCATTTTCATGAACTCCCCTGTGGTATTCGGATGGGCCAAGCCGGTTCCCATCAATCCATACAACTTCAGAAACCCGAGAAAAGGGATGATGTGGGCGGCCCTGGGCGGCCCGGCGATCAATTTTATTCTCGCCGCCGGGCTTGTCTTGGTGTTCAAGGGCATGCTCTTTTTCGGAATCGTGGTAAAACCCCTGCTGATCTTTCTTATTGTCGCCATTCAACTCAACGTATTTCTGGCCGTGTTCAACCTCATTCCCATACCCCCTTTAGACGGCGGCCGAGTACTGGTGGGACTCCTGCCCCAGGCACAGGCGGTCGCCTTCAGCCGTATTGAGCCATACGGTTTCCTTATCGTGATCGCATTGTTGTATTTCGATATTCTGGATCGGTTTCTGTTCTATCCCATCGCTGTTGTTTTGAGGTTTTTAGGGGTCAGTTGATTCACTCTGCAACCAGTGTTTCGGGGAAGCCGGGGGCGCGTAAGGGCTGTCCACAGGCGTCTTCCAGCATTTTTACCACTTGCGGCGACCAGGCCTCCCCGCCGAACAGATTGCGGGCTCTTTCAAAAATCTGGCGTGTCATGCTTCCCAGTTCTATCGGGACATTGAGCTTTTCGGCAATCTGGCCTGCAAATCGCAGATCCTTGCAGGCCAGGTCCATGGTGAAATTTATGTTATAGGAGCCATTGAGGATAAGCTGGCTTTCAGTTTCATGAACGAAGCTGTTGCCGGAACTTGCTCGAATTGCTTTGTAGGCAGCCCCCAGGTCTACCCCCTGCTTGGCTGCCAGCATCATACCTTCTCCGGCAGCCACCAGATGAATAAAAGCCAGCATGTTGGTGACGACCTTGACAACGGAGGCATTTCCGAGAGGACCCAGGTGAATCACTTCCTTGCCCATGACTCCCAGGATAGGCTTATAGCGTTCATAGACATCCATTTCTCCACCTGCGAGAACGGTAATTTCACCGGTGTGGGCTAAGTGGACGCCACCCGTTACCGGGCATTCCAATACGTTAAAGCCTTTTTCACCGGCAACTTTTGCCTGACGCTGGATATCTTCAAAATCAGTGGTGCTCATTTCGATCCAGCAGTTTCCCTTGGTGAGATGGTCAAAAACGCCGTCCGCATTTTCCACCACGACCCTGGATGCTTCGGGCGATGGCAGGGCTGTTATCACGGCCTCTGACCCACGGCATACACCGGCAATGTCATCCGACCAGCTCGCGCCGGCTTCGATTAATTTTGTACCGGCATCACGACGAAGATCGCTGACGGTAACGTCGTGGCCTGCCCTGACCAGACTCATGGCCAGGGGATACCCCAGATTACCCAATCCGATAAATCCGAGCTTCATAGTCTCTCCTCAAATTTGAATGTATATAGTGTAAAAAAAGCAAACCGTCACGAAAACATGAACCATGACATCCAAATGCACTAGTTCAACGTCCTTTATCGGCCAGGGGTGATCATGTCAAGGAGATAGCGATGACCCGTTTGAAATTTAGGAATCTTCCCTCGAGGGCTGATGGGTGGGGTAATCCAAGCCTCTATTCATTTGTTGATTTACGACCTTTGACACCGTACACTATTACAACTCCTAAGGGTTTGCGAAGAAATAATTTCGCAAATTTTCAGCGTTCAGACGCCCGTTCAGCAAGGCACGAAAATGCAGGAATATCTGGCATACGTCGAATTTTCGCAACACCGCTGAGCGGGATGGATGGGCGCTGAAAATGTGAAGTTATTTTTGAGCGAGC
>JAFDAT010000315.1 GCA_019313725.1 Deltaproteobacteria bacterium | reverse complement strand
CTATTCGGTAAGTATCAAAATCCGTAAACTGAGTAAAAAAACATGGCGTGAGATTACAACGGTTTGCTCCGGTAAGTTCAAATCTCTTCAGGATCTTCTCATGGGTAAATTTCCTGAAGCTCTTTCCGAAATATTCACGGCCCGGGGCACCGGCCTTTTTCCATCGCCAAAGGAAATCGATTTTCAGTGCAGTTGTCCGGACTGGGCTTATATGTGCAAGCATGTTGCCGCATCCCTTTACGGTATCGGCGCACGGCTCGATGAAGATCCATCGCTGTTCTTCAAACTCCGAAAAGTAAAGATGGATGATCTTGCCACCGAGGCGATCAAGGAAACCACCGGCAAGCTTCTTGAAAAAGCTGATAAGAAAAAGAAGCGGGTGATTGCAGATGCTGATCTGGAAAATGTATTCGGTATTATTATGGAGGATCAAGTCGATTTTGGAAAAAAAGCAACATCCGGGAACCGATCTATGGCTCACCGGACACACAACATGACAAAGAGAGGTCGCTCGGGCGTCCCCGCTAAAAAACGGAACCTATCGGTTGTGGATGACAAGATACAAGTAATTAATATCATTGAAAAATCTAAGCCCGGCGTCCGTGTTCCTGAAATAAAGAAAAGATCCGGACTGGACACGGTCAAGATCCGAAACATCGTCTATAACGCCTATAAAAAAGGGATCATCGAAAAAGCGGGACGTGGCCTTTACCGCAGAAAAATAAGCGCAATCGGTCCGGAAGAGCAGATAAAAACCGTCCTTTCACTGATTGGGCGGTCGAAAAACGGCATTACTGTTCCGGCCATTAAAAAGGAGTTCGATATTACCGATTCAAAGGTGCGCTACATCATCGCCCACGCGATGGCCGATGGCAAAATCAAACGGATATCGCGGGGTGTTTATACTATTAAAAGAAACCGGTCCATCCCGCTTACCGTATCGGATACCGTTCTAAAGATCATCGAAAAATCACGCTCCGGGATCGGATTTCCACAACTCAAAGAAACGTCGGGCCTGGACGAAAAAAAGCTAAGAAATATCATATTCCGACTAACCCGGTTAAAAAGAATCAAAAGCATCCGACGGGGTGTATATGCGATTATTTGAAATATGGCAATTCATTACATTTTCTTGTTCAAGAGACCGCGCTGCAACATTTTTAGTATAAAAAGTGTTACAATTCAATCGAAACCCTCACGTTTCAGCAGATCACGATACCAGCAGGAAAACGCATACATGCCCCTGAAACGGTCCTCATCGTTTACAATCCCGAGGCAAATCTCCAGGACACCGCGGCTGTAAGCGGGACTGACCTCTTCGCTGTTCCTGGTTTGCAAGAATTCCCGAACCAGCATTTGGGTCGTTCTTTTTGATTTGTCTTTGCGTATATCGATGGGGTCCTTGGGTTCCATGAAAGGGTCCCACTGGTCGTAGCCCTTTTTCAGAATGTGCTTCTGATTGCGCGCTGACATGGTCTCGAATATGGCTTTTTTACGTTCTTCTTCCGGATTAGATTGTTCAGTCATGCCGGCCCCCTATTCTGTTTCAGCCGGAGTGTCTTCCCGGCTCGCTTCCGGGTTTAAAACCCCCAGGTAAGTTTCATCGTATTCCGTTAAAAGGGCCATAGACAGAGGTACGAGCATTTCACCCAGACGCGAATATTTCGAATTTATCTCCCTGGCAAACCGTTCCGACAATTGAAACAACTTTGTCTGGAGGACATCGATATTCACCGTTGGGTACTGCTCCCCGGGCTTGAAACCGGACAATCCACAGGTATGCCCCCTGCCGCCGATGGATGTGGGAACACCATACAAACGACAGGTTATGGGGCGGAAAGCATAAAGGTCGCACTGGTTTTGAGCATTCAGAAGGGGACACCGAACCCTTGCTTCGGCAAGCTCCAGCAATATATCCTCTTCCGTCCTGCCGTCCCCCAGGTCCTTGTTGGCTTTTCTTTTTAGTTTGTATACCTGTCTGTCTATTTTATTGATAGATTCCTTAAATGTTTCTCTTTCTTGGCCCTTGAAAGTCTGATTGAAATGATAATTTACATAAAGCGCCTCAATGAGCGGCAGATCAAACAGCGCATAACAACAGTCCGAGCACGCAACCTTACACTTCACCAGGTCCGGAAAATCCTGCCGGACCTTTTCAAACGTGTTTTCGGCGAGTGCTAAAAGCGCTTCGTATTCCTTAAAAAAAGGTTCAAAATCAATGCCCATATTCTTTCTCCTCTAAATTGTTTCACGTGAAACATTATTTCCCGATACAAAACCGGCTGAAAATTAAATCAAGAACATCTTCATTGTAGCTCAACCCCAGGATCTGATCCATTTCCTTAACGGCATCCTTCAGCTCGATGGCGGCAAAATCCAAAGCGAGACCGCTTTTAATCTCCTTTAAGCCATTCAGGCTAAAATGCATTGCCCTTTTTAAACAATCGGCCTGCCGTAAGTTTGGAACTATCGAAGCCTGGTGCAAAACATCTTCATGGCCAATCCCGTTTTCATATATAGCAGCTTTAAGTTTATCTATATTGGTGCCTTTAAGAGCTGAAATTTTTATGGCTACGGCTTGCCCCCATTCCGACGGTAGCGTGATTTTATTGTTCAGGTCAACCTTGTTCATAACGACAATGTGGATTTTTCCCTGAACCCGCCTAAAGACGTTGAGATCTTCCTGGGTTATGGGTTGGTTTAAATCAATGACAAAAAGAACTATGTCCGCAGCCTGGACGGTCGCGTACGTTCTTTCGATACTCATCATTTCAATTCGTTGCGTGGTATCGTGCAAACCAGCCGTTGATGTTAACCATTTCCTCGATTGTGTCCCGGGTGGTGCCGGGTATTTCCGTTACAATGGCTCTTTCTGTCCGGGTCAACCGGTTTAAAAGACTGGATTTGCCGACATTGGGCCGGCCCACAATCGCCATACGGATACCATCCCTGAAATAATGATTGTGTTCATACCCTTTGATTAGCTGTTCCAGAGGAGTAATAACTTTATTTTCAAGGATGAGCGACACTGCCTTGCAATTCGGTGATTCGTCGATGTCGCCCGGAAAGTCAATCTCAGCCTCGATTTGCGCAAGCATCTCAATCAGGCGGCTTCTGAGTTTCTCGATTTTCTTTCCCAGCCCACCTTCCAATTGATCGGCGGCAATATCCAGAGATGCTTTTGTTTTTGCGTTGATCACATCGATGACGGCTTCGGCCTGGGTCAGATCAATTCGGCCATGCATAAAAGCGCGCCGCGTAAATTCACCAGGTTCAGCGAGCCGGGCACCAAGACCCAATATAAGGGTCAAGATTTTGTTTAATACAACATATCCGGAATGGGACTGAATCTCGACAACATCTTCGGTGGTATACGATCGCGGCGCCCTCATGACGACGACCAACACCTCGTCAATCAGGGTATTAGCCTTGGGATCCACGATATGCCCAAGATACAAGTGGTGAGAATAAAATGCGGCCACGGCAGGGTCTTGCGGTTCGGAGATATGCTTACGGGAAAACCGGAACAGCGAGGACAAAATAACTACGGATGCTTTTCCGGATATGCGGATAATTCCAATGCCGCCACTGCCCTGCGGCGTTGCTATAGCAGCTATTGTGGCATGTTCCATGCTGAATCCGTGAAGGACGGTTTCCGGTTCCCGAATCTGGACTTTGATTGGTGCTCGATTAACTGCTGGTGCCTTTCCGGCTGCGGTTTTTGGGAAAGATTTTCAGTTTGCGATAGTACCCCTCACCGAGGCTGAGTGTCTTGATCTCACTGTCCGCCTTAAGGGCAAGATGAACAATTCTGCGATCGTGGGCATTCAACTGGCCAACCGTCGCCGGTTTTTTGGTCTGTTTTACTTTCTCGCTCAGCTTCAAAGCCAATTTTTCTAGTTTTTCCCTTTTATCTTCAAGGTAACCTTCCACATCTATTTCAACCCTGACCCTTTTCTCAGATTGTTTATTGACAATCTTTTCGACCAGATATTGCATGGCTTCCAGGGTCTGCCCCCTTTTTCCGATCATGATGGCCGTATTGCCGCCGTTTATGTTGAGAACGATTTTTTCGCCTTTGCGGCTCACAGCAATTGTTGCGTCAGTAGTTATAAGATCAACAATTTTTTGCAGTGCTATCTTGCCGAGTTCTGTCGCTTCTCCTGCATCCCCGGTGGCACCCTCCTCGTTAAAGGCTTCCTCAACCAACGCGATAACGGCCGCGCTGCTGGTGTCTATCTCTTCCGGTTCTTTTTCTGTGTTTTTGAGCAGTGTCTCATCAGGAACAGCGACACGAATCCTGGCCTTTTTGGTGCCAACAAGGCCGAAAATCCCGGTGGAACCATGTGATATGACATCATGTTTTAGCTTCCCGGACGGAAGATTTAATTTTTCACTTGCTTTTTTTACAGCCTCTTCAACGGTTTTGCCTTCAAATTCAACTATCGACGACATCTATCCCTCCCTGATTAGGCGAATTTTTTCTGAATGTAGTACTGCTGACCGATGGACAGAACATTGTTGACAAGCCAATAGAGAACCAGTCCCGATGAAAAATTGATGAATATAAACGTAAAAACGACCGGCATGAGCATCATCATCTTGGCTTGAGTTGGATCCCCAGGAGGCGGGGACATTTTCTGCTGCAGAAACATGGTTGCCCCCATCACAAGGGTCAACACCGGAATGCCAAAGGGCGGCTGCATGAAAGGAATTGTGATATCGAAGTTAAACAGCCGGTCCGGGGCAGACAAGTCATTGATCCAAAACATAAAGGGTGTGTGCCGCAACTCTATCGCCTGATACAACATTCTATATAACGCAAAAAATACAGGTATTTGCAGAACCATCGGCAGGCACCCCCCCATGGGATTGATCTTGTAGGTTTTATAGAGCGCCATGAGTTCCTGGTTCATCTGCTTTTTATCATTTTTATACTTTTCCCTCAATTCGGCCATGAGTGGCTGGATTTTCTTCATCTCATTCATGGACTTGTAGCTTTTGTTTCCAAGGGGCCACAACAGAATTTTGGTTACGATCGTCAGCAGGATAATAGCCACTCCATAATTGGGGATGACGCTGTAGATAAGGTTCATGAACCACAACAAGGGCTTGGCAATAATACTGAACATACCGAACTGAACGGCCTTGCCCAGGTCAAAACCGAGGTTGTTCAGCAGCGCCATTCTTTTGGGACCGAAAAAGATTTTGTAGTCATAACTTACGGTTTCTCCGGCATGAAAGACGCGCTCCGGTCGCTGCAGCTTGCTGACGACCAGCCTTTCGCCTCTCACGGCAAGTTTCATCAATCCGTCGGCAGACTCAGCCGGAATAAGGCTCCGCATGAAATACCGGTCCTCAAGGGCAATCCACCCGAATGATCCGCGCAGAGCGTTTTTGTCCTCGATTTTCTTTATTTTGACCTGTTCGAGCTTTCCGTCAAGCAGGGCACTGGGCCCTTCGAAGGCATAACCCCCATTTTTCTGGCCGTACTGTTTTTGAATTTCAACAGTTACACTATCTGTAAAACCGCCCATCGACCCGTTTTTAACAACAAGGTTCATATCGATCAAATAGGTTTCGGGTGAAAAGGAAAAGCGTTTTTCGATCACGACACCGCTTTCGGACTGCCACGTAAATGTCACTGTCCGGGTTCCCCGGGTTACATGGATGGTGTCCTCAAGCGCATCTGCATCAAAGACTGCAGTTTCAAGGCCGGCCAGGCTGTTTCCGGAAAAAGACATCTTCAGGTTCTGGCCGTTGTTTTCGGGCTCGATGAGCTCCTTTTTAGCAGCATTTTTATGGGCCTGTTCGCGGTAGTTTTCAAGTTTGAAACTCTTGAGAATGGCGCCATCTTCAGATAGACGGACAGTATACAATGGTGTTGCCACCGTAATGGTCCGGGCTTCCGCGATATCTTTCGATGTCATTTGTTCGGGTTGAACAAAGGCATCGGTAGATTTTTCCGCTGGCACCCCGGGTGATGAACCGGGGTGAAGCTTTTGTTCTGCAGCTGACGCTGCAAGTTCTGCCGGTTGTTGCTGTTTGACCTCAGGTTTTTCAACAAAGAAAAAATTCCACCCGATAAACACAACAAACGAAAGAGCGATGGCGATCAATACACGGCCTTGTTCCATAATTTTCTCCTGGAGAGCTTGTGGTCCTGAATGGTGGACAATGTTTCGTTTTGAGATTTAAGCGGGGATAGAAGAACAAAACCCTTGATCCGTATAAAGCCTTGCCGTTTTCTCGCGGGTTGGGTGTAACGCTAGGGAACCGGGTCGAATCCCCCGGAACTAAAGGGATGACACCGCAGAATTCTTTTTGTGCCAAGCCAGAGTCCTTTAACGAACCCGTAACGATCGATTGCTTCGTGTGCGTATTCTGAACAACTGGGATAAAACCTGCATGCCGGCATCAGCAATGGAGATATGAAATATTGATAGACTTTAATGAGTGCAAGAAAAATCTTTTTAACAAACACAGTATCTCTCAACTTTTTTGAACAAACTCTCGAGCGATGTGAATGTCTTTGCCGACGTGAGTCCGGCTGCTTCTTTTTTCGCGATTATATTAATATCGAGATACGCCCCGACATTTTCTCTGTTCGACCGAAAATATTCGCGAAACAACCGTTTAATCCGATTCCTGGTGACTGCATTCCCGACCCGTTTGGTTACAGTGACGCCAAGGCGCGACCGATGGTTTTGACCGGTACTAAATAAAACGATGAATTCTGAGTTTTGCACGCTTCGTCCGGTCTTTGAGAGATGAATGAACTCCGAGCGTTTTCTAAGCCGGTCTTCCCTGGTAAACATTGGTTTATTCAACAGACAATCTCTCTGTAACCAAAAGGTTCTTCTTCTTCGCCAAATAATCTATTGGAAGTTGTTTAACATTCCTTTCCGCTGGTGCGGTTTAGGGCTTTTAAGGGTTGCCGGATTTATACCGTCAACCGTTTTCGCCCCTTTTGTCTTCTTCGGTTAACAATTTTTCTGCCCTGTTTTGTGGACATTCTTTTTAGAAACCCGTGCCGCCGGGCACGCTTTATTTTACTTGGCTGATATGTTCTTTTCATTCTGACGCTTCCTTAATTTTATGTATAATTATTGTTCCCCGATCTGAGCGTATCCATTTTCAAGATTTTTTTTGGTGCCGCACCTTCGCCCTAAAGAGCATGATTTATCCATATTCGACAGCGGCAAGCATCTCAATCGCTCAATTCAAGCGTATATTCAAAAGTTTAATCAAGCGATAGAAGCACAACTTATTGTTGTTGTCAACAAAACTTTTTTCCTTAGGTCAGCCCATAATTTCCAATATATCAAACTTCTCAATGTGAAATTCCGGGTTGGGATAAACCACAACCCGTTTCTCGATCTGCTGCTCCAGGGCCAGAATCAGGCGACTTTCC
>JAFDAT010000314.1 GCA_019313725.1 Deltaproteobacteria bacterium | reverse complement strand
CTCGTCCACCACCGTCAACGACTAGAAGATGGATATGGTTTGAAGTAACCATATAGTTCAATATACGGATTCCGTAACGCTTCTTTGCCTCAAACAGCCATTGCAACCATCGGCGTCGATCTCTGGCAAATTTAAGCAGAAATTCTTTTTTATGACACCGATGCGTTATATGCCAAACGTGACCTGGAAGGAAATGCCGTTTTGCTCTTGCCATCTGCCCGCGCTCTTCTCTTAAAAGTGTGTTTTTGTCCCTAAAAATGGCCATTTAAGGCCTTATTTGACGTAAAATTATAACGTTTTATATATTATATCAATATGTTGCTGTGGCCCGACCCCCATTCTCCTTTATAGTTGTTAAGAAAAATCTCGATCTCCGTCTCCAGGGCCTGCGCTAATAACTTTCTGGCTCCCTGGCGTAAAATGTCGGTAATAGGGTCGTCAACAAAGGGCTCTGGCTTTTTTAAATCAATTACGTTATCGTTACTCATGGTGTGTGTATCCTTTCCAATTTTTTTGGCCGGTTTATTGTCGCGAAACAATCAACCGGTGGATACACCACCTAACCCTATAAACACAACTTTTGTTTATAGCTCATACTTGGCAGCGGAGAGTTTGTATCAGAGGTGATTAAACAAGCCGAAGAAAAAGTAAAATATCAGTTGCCCGCCATGGAGTTGCAAAAAAGCATCAAGGGTGAGATAGCGATACAGTGTAAAAATGAAAACATGCCGGTTGTCATGCTTCAATCCGGCAGTCGCCGTCCCCCTTTGCCGAAACTGAGAAAATCCATCGCATTGAAACTGATCAATGAATATGGCGTGTCGTTAGCTGAAACAGCAAGGCACCTGGGCATATCGACATCCGGTGTCGCGCAAATAGTAAAGCGGAGTTAGAGTGTTACAGTTTTTAAAAAAAGGAAATGATTTTAACCTGGAGTCCGGCATTTTAAAAAATTGGTTTCATAGGTCTTGAACAAATGCCTGTGTTCAAACCCTGAATTATGGAATAAGCGCCTTGATTCGGCAAAGACACCAACTATCTCTATCTCGGGCAACGTCCCCTACAGGTCACGCACAGGTTGAAAAGTTTTGATATTTTTCAAAAAACCGACGTCTTATAAATAAATATCCAGATTACGAAAATTTCCCTTGACACCGACTATTTATTATGCGAACTTGGTTTTCAGTCGACCGTATACAATAAAATTGATCTTGCCCATTTCCAAATGCAAGAGGCAGAACACTAAAATATTAACCCTTCAGCGCTCAAGATCCAATGCGACCATAATTTGGAGTGTATATGCTGTTGCCCCAAGCTGCCAAGCAAATTAATAGGCCAATTGTACTCTCTGAACAGGTAACCACGATCCTGCAAAAGGCCATTTTTGACGGATCCATAAAAGAGGGGGAACAACTGGTCGAGGCTGAGTTGCAATTGTTCCTTTCGGTCAGCCGATCCCCATTACGAGAAGCCTTCCGAGAACTCGAGAGGAGAGGTTTCATAGAGATCATCCCCCGACGCGGCGCCTTTGTAAAAGGCATCTCCGAAAAAGATATGATCGACAATGCCGAGGTTCGTTCGAACCTGGAGGTTCTGTCCGCAACATCGGCTTACCGTCGAACGCGGGACACTGTTTTCGAAAAAATGTCAAAAATATTTGTTCAAATGGAAAAAGCGGTAAAAACCCAAGATATTGAAATGTTAACTGCAGTGCACATGGACTTTCACAACAGCTACATTCACGAAAGTGGGAACGAGGTGCTTAAAAAATTTTTAGAAATTCTTTACTTTCGCACTTCCTGGTATCACTCCTATTTTTATAACTGTCGCTCGGAATATTTTGAAGGTTATTTATTGAGTCATGAAATAATAATGTCACAATTCGGCGAGCCGGATATTCGCAGCAAAGATCTTGAACGGGTCATTCGAAAGCATATTAACAACGGTTTTAAAGAATATCTGAGCGCGTATAACGTTATTTCTGAAAAATAGCACATTGTTATTATTACGAAAACGGAAGCATATGTGGCGTAAATCACTATGAGGTAAGAGATGAAAAAAATAGTCCGTATCAATATGGCCAGTGGTGAAACAAGCATGGAAAATCTTTCGGGTGAATACGCCGGTCTGGGTGGGCGCGGCTTGACATCCACCATCGTGGCGCGAGAGGTGCCCCCGCTCTGCCATGCCCTGGGGCCCCAAAACAAGCTGGTGGTAGCTCCCGGCCTGTTGGCGGGGACCAGCTGCATCAATTGCGGACGATTGTCCATCGGCGCCAAGAGCCCGCTGACCGGCACGATCAAGGAGAGCAACGTAGGCGGCACCGTGGCCCAGCGGCTGGGCCAGCTGCAGATCGCGGCCCTGGTGTTCGAACAACACGCCCCGGCCGACAAACCGTTTTACCTGCTGGTCAACCATGAGGGCACCACCCTCCACCCTGCCGACGACCTCAAGGGGCTGAAGACCTATGACACGGTGCAGCGTTTGAGGACCAAGCACGGCGATCGGGTAGGGGTGGCCGCCATCGGTCCTGTGGGTGAGATGCGGCTGGCCACCGCCAGTGTAGCGGTCAGCGATCGGGATGGCCATGCCTCGCGGCACGCCGGACGCGGCGGGATGGGGGCCGTCATGGGCTCCAAGGGGCTGAAAGCCATCGTGGTGGATGCCGTCGAAGCGCCCGGGGTCGAATACCAAGACCGTGAAGCCTTCAAAGCGGCTGCTAAAATCCTGCGTACAGCCATCGTCGAAAACGAGGCGACCGCGCCCAAAACCGGTTCCCAGGCGCTGTATAGCATGAATGCCATCATGGCGCCGGTGAATGAGCTGGGCGGATTTCCTACCCGTAATTTCACCCGGGGCAAGTTTGCGGACGTCCGCAAGATCGACGGGGACGCCCTGCACGACACCATCAAAGCCCGCGGTGGGGTGCTCAACCACTCCGGATGCAGCAACTGCATCATCCAGTGCTCCAACGTGTTTGTCGACCCCGAGGGCCAGTACGTCACCTCGGCCTTGGAATACGAAACTCTCTTCGCTCTGGGCGCCAACTGCGACATCGGCGACCTGGACGCCGTGGCCCGCATGGATCGTTTGTGCGACGAATATGGCATCGACACCATGGAAACCGGCTGCAGCATCGCCCTGGCCATGGAGGCCGGTGTCGTTCCATTCGGCGATACCGAGGGGGCCATCGGACTGCTGCACGAAATCGGGCAGGGTACCCCTTTGGGCCGTATACTGGGAAACGGGGCCGCTATGACCGGTCAGGCCTACGGTCTGCACCGGATTCCGGTGGTCAAACGCCAGGCCTTTCCGGGCTATGATCCCCGTGTGCTGAAAGGGCTGGGGGTCACCTATGCCAGCAGCCCCATGGGTGCCGATCACACCGCTGGGTTCGCCGCCGAACTGACCGCCGCCGATATGAACCCCGAGGGCCGGGTGGCCCTGTCCCTGGAAACCCAGGTTTTTATGGCCTTTCTGGATTCCATCGGTTTGTGCATGGCGGTGCTGGACGGAGCCACCGATGAAAACGGCGGCATCGCTGCCATGGTGCCTATGGTCAATGCCGTCTATGGTTGGGACATCAATGCCGAAAATTACGGTAGAGCCGTTCTAAAAACCGAAAGAGCGTTCAATACCGCCGCCGGCTTCACCCCCCAGGACGACCGCCTGCCCGAGTGGCTGCACACCGAACCCCTGCCACCCAACAACACGGTCTTCGATGTCTCCTATGAAGAAATGGATGCGGCCATGAAATTGTAGATAGAGCAGGTCAGAAGGGGAGAATCTGCGGCGAGGCTCGGCTGACAAGCTGTTGAACGAAAAATCTTTATTCTCCCTAAATGTGGAGAAGAATTTAGGAATGTGTCATAGAAGAACAGAAGAAAGCACTATAATCCAAATTTTGGACGCACTTTGATTGCATAAGTAAATGTCCAAAAAAGACATCGAAAATTAATTGAAAATTACGAGATCCATAAAATGAGGTTTTGAATGAAATTCGGTAGTGATAACCAGAGTGGGGCATCTCTAAAAGTCTTAGAAATGATAAAAGTCGCCAATGAAGACTATACGCATAGCTATGGTGATGACGAATGGACAAAACAAGCGATAGATGAGTTGAAGAAAATTTTTGAATGCGATTTAGAAGCTTATTTTGTTTCCACCGGAACGGCATCGAACTCTCTTGCACTATCCTGCATAGTGCAACCTTGGGAAACTATACTTTGTCACAACTATGCCCATATTTTAATCGAAGAATCGACAGCGCCTGAGTATTTTTCTGGAGGCGCTCATATGAAACCTATTTCTCAGTGGGCAGACAAGGTAACTACCGAGTATCTTAAGAATTATTTTGAAATAACGGGAACGGACTTACCACACAATTCCCCGGCAAGAGCGCTAAGTATTACACAGGCAAGTGAGTTGGGTCTTGTTTATTCACCGGCAGAGGTAAAGGCTCTTAGTACTATCTCAAAAGATAATGGTTTACGGATACACATGGATGGCGCACGTTTCGCAAATGCCTTGGCCTCACTTGAATGTACTCCCGCAGACTTAACATGGAAGTCAGGAGTTGACGTACTTTCCTTAGGCGCAACCAAGTGCGGTGCCCTCTGCGCTGAAGCGGTGATTTTTTTCGATAAAGAATTGTCGGGAACATTCATTCATCGTAGTAAACGATCAGGGCATTTGCTTTCTAAGGGACGTATTTTGGGTGCGCAATTTGTAGGATGGTTACGCGACAACCATTGGCTTGAGTTAGCCAGACACGCCAACTCTCAAGCAGCGCAACTATCAGAAATGATATCATCGATTGAAGGATTGCAGCTCGTGTGGCCCGTCCAGGCAAATGAACTCTTCGTCACCATGCCCAAAACTCTTGCAAAGTATTTACGGGAAGCAGGCGCTGAATTCTATGAGTGGTATCTCGGAGCGCTGTCAACAAATATTGAGATAGGAGATGATGATGTTCTTGTACGCCTGGTGACATCATTTAGGACCAAAGATGAACAGCGGATTGAGTTTTGTGAGCTAATACATCAATATTTTTCAGAATCATGAACAGGCTAACGAAAACGAATAAGGAGAAAGGTCGATGCAAATATTTAATTTGGAGCAAATAAAAAGCGTCATGGAGCAAATCGACATTACACCTTCCATCGAAGATGGTTTTGTCGCCTATTCTCAGGGGAAAGTAGTCGTTCCTCCAGTGGGAGAGCTGGTATTTGAGAATCCACCGGCTGACGTTCATATTAAATACGGATATATTAAAAATGACGACTACTTTGCCATCAAAATCGCTTCGGGATTTTATGAGAATTTTAAAATCGACCTTCCCACCAGTGACGGGCTCATATTGCTGTTTTCCCAACGAGACGGCACACTGGCAAGCATTCTGCTGGATGAATGCTATCTGACCGATGTCAGAACGGCGGTGGCTGGTCAGGTCGCCGCAAAATATATGGCCCCATCCAGAATTGACTGCATTGGTGTCTTTGGTACGGGGGTTCAGGGTCGAATGCAGGTTGAGTACTTGAAACCGGTTGTAGATTGCCGCGATATCATTGTGTATGGACGGACACCGGATCATCTTGACACCTACAAACGGGACATGGAAAAACTCGGCTACAGTGTTCAGACGACTCTGGACGCTGGTGAA
>JAFDAT010000028.1 GCA_019313725.1 Deltaproteobacteria bacterium | reverse complement strand
GTATTGGAATTCAGGTATATTTCAAACCATATACCAAATCCTGAGGGCCTAATCCAACCCTCTAACTATCTCCTCGATCTCACTGAAGGTGACATCCTGAACCGTGGCTCTGCCCAGCCCGTTGGTCAACACGAATTTAATGCTGCCTCCCTGCCTTTTTTTATCCTTCAGCATGGCATCCAGCACGGCGTCTTTGTCCACTGCGATGCGCACAGGCAGCCGCAGCTTTTCCAGCAGGGCAACGATTCTAGCTTCATCCTCCCGGCGCAACAGTCCTCTTTCCACCGAAAGGGCTGCGGCAATTACCATGCCGAGGCTTACCGCCTCTCCATGACGCAGGCCTGCGGTCTTTTCGATGGCATGGCCGAAGGTGTGGCCGAAATTGAGTATGCGCCGCTCACCCTTTTCCTTTTCATCACGCTCCACGACACCGGCTTTGATGGTTACGGAGTCATAAACCAGGCTTTCGATAACAGACCCCTCCAGGGCCAGCGCTTTGCTGCTGTTTTGCTCGAGAAATACAAACATGCCGACATCGGCAATGATGGCGTGCTTGACGATCTCGGCAAACCCGCAGGAGACCTCTTCCCCTGGAAGTGTCGCAAGAAGGGCGATGTCGCAGATGACAAACCGGGGCTGGCTGAAAACGCCCACCATGTTTTTGTAGCCGCCGAAATTCACACCGGTTTTCCCCCCGACACTGGCATCCACCTGGGCCAGGAGCGTCGTGGACACATACCCGAAGTCCACGCCCCTGAGATAGACGGAAGCCGCAAACCCTGCGATGTCACAGACGATGCCTCCGCCCACCCCGACGATGAAGACCGACCGATCCGCTTCCATCTCTATCAGCTGCTCGAAAATATGATCCAGGGTGACCAGGGTTTTTGCTTGTTCACCGGTCCCGATGGCGATCACGTCAGCGTGCAGAAATCTTTTCCCGTACAGGTCCCGGACGACGCTGTCGGTGATGATTACCACACGCCTGTCCGCGGGAATATAATCCGCCAGCCTGTCCAGCGATTCGCCGACGTGAATTTCCGACCGGCTCTCGCGCCCCTGTATGCTGAGTGTTTTCACCAGAGCGGCTCCTGAATTTTATCCAAACTTTTCGTGCCGGCCGAGCCGCCATAGGCAATCATGTTGTGCCGCTGGCGCCCCAGCTTTTCATGGGCGTAGTGAATCAGCGTCTCCGTCGTTTCCCATGAAATACACTCATCGGTGATAGACACACCATATTCCAATTGGGATAGATCTTTTGAAAATTTCTGGTTGCCTTCGTGCAGATGGCTTTCCAGCATCAATCCGATAATGGCGTCATTGCCGTGAATATACTGCTCGACGGTATTCTTCCAGACAATGGCCTGGCCCTGAAATTTCTTTTTTGAATTGGCATGGGAACAATCCACCATGAGCCCTTCCGGCAGATTTTTACCGGCCAGTTCCAGGCGCGCTTCTTCGATGCTCAAGGCGTCGTAATTGGGACGCCGGCCGCCCCTGAGAACGACGTGTCCCGTGTTATTGCCATTCGTATTGACAATACAGGTCTGACCGTCCTGGTCAATTCCCAGAAAGCTCTGGGGTGCCCTGGCGGCGACCATGGCGTTGATGGCCGTGCTGAGATTTCCATCCGTTGCGTTTTTAAACCCCACGGCCATGGACAACCCGCTGGCCATTTCACGATGGGTTTGTGATTCGGTGGTCCGTGCACCGATAGCGGCCCAACTCACCAGATCGTCTACGTACTGCGGTGTGATCGTTTCCAGCAGTTCGGTGGCTGCCGGCATTCCCATTTCATTGATCTTCAGCAGGAGCTTGCGCGCTCTGCGCAGCCCGGTCTGGATGTCGCAGCTTCCATCCATATGGGGGTCATTGATCAGGCCTTTCCACCCCACGGACGTGCGCGGCTTTTCAAAATATACGCGCATGACCACATGCAGAGTCTTTTCAACTTCTTTACCCAGCACATTCAAACGCTCAGCGTATTCCAGGGCGGAGTTCTCGTCGTGAATCGAACAAGGTCCCACAATCACGAGCAGACGTTTGTCCTCTCCCTTGAGAATGCCTTCGATCCCTTCACGGCCCTTTACGACCGTGTTGCTCGCGGCCGCCGTCATCGGCAGTTCGGCTTTCATCGCCCTGGGTGCCACAAGCGGTACGTACCCTCCAATTCTTAAATCGGTAATCTGCTGCATTCTCCGTTTTCCTTTCATTCATTCTTTGTTGGACGCGGTCGAGCATAAAAATTTTCGAAATCCACGATAGAAACAAAAAGGGCCACAAGGTCTCCCCCGCGGCCTGCAATAAAAAAGCCGCGGGTTCGATCTGCCCGCGGCTTTTTGCGCTCTATGCTTTTTTCGTGAGTCTCAGCGCACCCCAGGCAGACCGGTACCGTAATAAAACCAGAAATAATACGTATAGCTGCCTGAGTAGATTTTTTTCACTGAGAATCCTCTTTTGATACAATTTTCTGCCGATTTACAGCAATATTTCACCCATGTCAAGGTTTTTCCTCCGAAGGTGGTTCTTTGACCGCGGCAATCGCCAGGCAGGTTCCTTGAAGCCATTCAATTTCCATCAATCCCTTTTTGCTCATTCAAGATTAGCGGGCCCAAAGTTACAGCTGTGACTCGATGGGCAGCAGGCTCATGAAACCGATTCCAAACCGTCGCCAAAAACCGGTGTAAGGGTCGACATCAAAGGTTTTTTCTTCGCCATCGACCTGTCCGTGCCATAAAATTTTCTCTGTCCCGCTTTTGCATGCAGACTGGCCTTGGATGAACCGCCTGCGCCCTTTTTTTCTTTGCGTTGTTTGCGGGTAAGTTTCTTGTTCATTTCGTACAGTTCAACCCTCGCTCGCAGCAAATCCTTGCGGTATTTGGCATATCCGGAATGCACGATGCCCACATCGTTAGAGGAAAGGGAATTGGTCAGGATGCGTACACGAACGCCCCTTTGGGCCAACTGTGTCAAGACAGCAGTACCTTCTTTTCCTGGAACAAAATAGGGTGAGGAAATTATTAACTCTTCCTGGACACTCTCAAAGTAGGGCGCGAGCATTGGAGACAAGTGGTATATGGATAAAATCACCCAATCGTCAATCTCCGAACTTCATGGCTGTTCCAGTGAATCCGGCGGGCACATGGCGCGGGTAGTATGGGTCACCTCGATGACAATATTTTTTCCATCTACTGAATAGCGCCCGCCTCCCCGATTGCAGTCGGCCCGCAGATGGATTTTACCGTCAGGGTCGAAGGTGACAGTATAGCGGTCAGGATCGTCGGGAACCACCTCTGTATCATTGTTGTAAAGGGTTTGCTGCCATTTCCACTCAATGCGGATTATCTCCGAGGCTTCGGGTGCACCGCCGGCAACAGCTGACGACGTAAGCAAGAAGACAATCATCGCTGTCAGCAATATCATTTTGGGAGCGGCATGCGTAAAATGGACCGTCATTTTTATGCTCATTAAAACCTTCCCTCAAGTTTCCTGGTATAATATAGGCGTTGTGTTGATAGATATCATTCAAAATCGACTGCATCGATGCGTTGCACATAGGGGAGTTTGGCCAGCGATTCAAGTGTGTGCATATCAACAACGTTGACTCACCTATAGCCGCATGGGGTGCAGGAAGAACCATTGCCACCAGGATGACCAATATCACCGCCATATGTCTGGTGTATCTATCCAATTTGCCCCCTAATCATGTACGTTCATGGCCCCTGCCAGCAGAAAATGCCGTTCTGTTATCCTTCTTCACCACCGATGAACCGATAGATTAACGCCCCCAACACAGCCCCGATTATCGGAGCCACCCAGAAAAGCCACAACTGTGTGATCGCCCAATCACCGACAAACAAGGCAACCCCGGTGCTGCGAGCAGGATTGACGGATGTGTTGGAAACCGGAATACTTATCAGGTGGATCAAGGTAAGGCAAAGGCCGATGGCGATGGGTGCCAATCCCTGTGGCGCTCGTTTATCCGTCGCACCGAGAATGACCATTATGAATATCATCGTCATGACAATCTCGGTGACCAGGACGGCCAACAAAGAATAACCGCCTGGAGAGTGTTCACCATAGCCATTGGATGCAAACCCCGCCGAAACGTCAAATCCTGCCTTGCCGCTGGCGATAATGTATAATATCCCGCCTGCAACAATGGCACCCAATAGCTGAGCAATGATATAGGGCAGCAGATCTTTTGCCTGGAAACGGCCGCCTGCCCATAAGCCTATGGAAACCGCGGGATTGAGATGGCACCCGGAAATATGACCAATGGCAACCGCCATGGTCAGCACGGTCAAGCCAAAGGCCAGGGAAACACCAAGCAGGCCGATGCCCACATCAGGAAACGCGGCAGCAAGAACGGCACTCCCACACCCGCCTAAAACAAGCCAAAAAGTCCCTAAAAATTCCGCACTGTACTTTTTCATGAGCTACTCCTCTTTGCTATATCCGTTGAAATATTCATGCCCTGACGAGCACACCGAGGCGTGAAACAACCACTGCTTCAAATGAGTTTTTGATCCTTTACATATCAAACGACAAACCGCAGAAAAAATAGAGGTCATCCTGTTCGGGTACGTCGCCGTCCGAATTAGCCTGGGGATCCTGGATGCGGTCCCATACAAGCGACAGATCCAGATCGAGCATGCCGGTCAGTTCGATCTCGAAAGCCGCCGAAGCGTTATGCGAGTAGGTCCCGGACTTCTCGTTGACCACACTGAAGTTGTATTTCAGGATGAAGTCGATTTGCTTGGTGATATCGGTGTCATATTCGGTTGAAAAAATGAACGCCGGGGTTGAAACAGTGTCATCTTCTCCGGGTTCCACCGAAACATACCGGGTGCCCTGGTAGGCTATACCCGGAGAAACCAGCCATTCGGTTTTGGGTGTGTCGATGATGTGATAGCCAAGACCAGCGCCAATGGTGCCACGGTGTTCAATGTTAGCGAAGGTGTCTCGAAAATACTCCACTATCACCGGCCGCCAGAAAAAACGGCGGGTGCTGAAAATATCATAGTAACTGCCAGCCCTCTGGCTGTTGCCGGTCACCACCCCGTAGGTCGTTGAGTAAATTCCACGGTAGTCGATGTAGAACCGGGACAGGGCGGTGCGTCGTTTGGCATCCGCACCCATTAATTACGAGCCATATGCTTTACACCGTAGCCGGACTGCTCTCACCCTCGTGATATACATGCACATCACGCTGTGGAAAGGGTATGGAGACACCCTCCTTATCGAAGCGCAGTTTAACGTCACGGGTCACATCCCAGTAAACCTCCCAGTAGTCATCCACATTAACCCAGGGCCGAACAACAAAGTCCACGGAAGACTCCCCCAGTGTATGTAGATGGACCTGGGGTTCCGGTGTCTCGAGCACTTTTTGGTGTGATTTGAGGATATCCATGAGAATTGTCTCGGCCTTGGGAATATCGTCGCTGTAGGAAATGCCGAAAACCATGTCGACCCTGCGGGTTTCCTGGGCGGTCACATTCTTGATTACGTCCCCCCAGATCTTGCTGTTGGGAACAACGTACATCTGGTTGTCCAAGGTTAAGAGTATGGTAGATACCAAACTCATTTTATGAACAGTTCCAAAAACGCCTCCTACGTCTATCAGGTCGCCCACATCATACGGACGGTACATCAAAATCATGACACCCGCAGCAAAATTACCCAGAGTGTCCTGCAGCGCAAAGCCAACGATGAAACCGGCAACACCAAGACCTGCCAGTAAGGGTCCAAGGCTGATTCCCAGCTGTGACAGCGCCAGCATGATACCGAATAGCATGACCAGCTTGGACGTCCAGGAAATGAGCATGCGGCGGGCCAACTCGGAAAGATCCACCTTGGAAGCGTTCAGGGCCTTTTCCAGAGCCGCTCGCAAGACGCGCGTTACAACACGAAATACGATCAGAATACATAGTGCAATGAAAAGTTTGGCAATGTAGCCGGATCCGCTCTCGGAAAACCAGTTGGTTAAACCTTCCATCCAACGTTTCAACAGTGTCAGGGCAACACCGGCATCTGAAAGGCCCGAACTAAGGTCCCTGGTCAAGGAGACCAGTTGCGTCCGGAGTGGTCCCGTATCCAGATCCAGCGCCTCCATCAGGTTTAAAATAATCCCGAGGCCATCGGTGTTGACAGTAAGGTTGCTGCGGGCTGAGTTTAACTTGCTGGTCACATCTGCGTCGCCGGGAACTTCCTTTAACTCCTTTTCCAGGAGCGCCACTCTTGTGACGGCGAGTTCTACACGCCCGGACAGTTTGTCGGTACGCTGAAACATCAAACGGGCGAAGGTTTCTTTCGCATCCCTGATGTCCATGCCGATCTTCTCCATTTCCTGGATATGCGCCAGGCTGAGCTCATAAAAAGTATTCAGCTGCCGGGTTAACTGATCAACGGTATTCTCGATGGTGAAACGCTCTTCGGTCTTGGCTTTCGTTCTTCGCGCCCGCGATGCATCGATCTGTTTTTCTAGTCCATCGATGTGGTACCAAAGGCTGGGGGTAACCCGATTGTAAATAGTTACCACCTCCTGGCGGAGCTCGGGATAGGACCCTTTTTTCTCCATTTCCAACAACACTTCGGACAACTGGTGAATATCGCCCATGATATTTTCGCGCAGGCGATGCATCTGAAGGGCTAAAACCAGCCGGTCTTCCTCGCTGGCCCCCTGCATATCAGCTTCATAACCTTTGCCCTTTTCAATGACATCATTGATACTGGCAAGCAGTCTACTTGCCTGCTCGCCCGCCACTTCCGGAGCCAGATCCTTGACACTTGCCTTTTCAATATCATCCCCGATATTTTTTTCTGCCAGAACCGAGCCGGCATGACCCAGCACGACCAGCACTACCACAACGTAAAACAGCATTGTCCTGAAAATTGATAATTTAACGACCATGATGGTCTTCTTTCCTTTAGTCTGAATTACCATTTTATTCATGCTTTTTTTTGTTTCCATCGCGCTTGGTAAAGAACTTCTTTATTTTTCTTCTGGCAATCAATATCAATGTAATCAGCACAATGAAGAACACGATATTGAACACCGGTATATGTGTGTAATCTTTATTGATCATTTTTAGATCCAGAACATTCGGAAACATCGAAAACAGGGTAAATCGCCATCCATAATATTTTACCAGCACCCATGGCTTTCCCGGGTCGGTTGCGAATGCCTGGGCTTCTGCGGTGACATCGGCACTGTTGAATTTAAAGTAGGGCGGCCACCCCCACCCGGTATCTTCGTTTATGAAAACCATGGGTTTTCCCTTCCGCGACACCGAGTTATGACATCCACAGCCTTATCCATCCGTTTAATATCGGTTCCTGAAATCTGAACCACAGCAGTGCGCGGCAGGTTGTAATGAAAGAACAGAAACAATATGATGATCAACACCGCACCAATACCGATTTTGATTTTTTTTGTCGTCTTCATGGTATTTCCTTTCTATATTTACATCGAGCCTATGGAATAGCGGTAAGTATTAAAAATTGAAGCTGTGATTCTATGGGCGGTAACCCTATAATGCTGATGCTAAAACGTTGCCAAGAACCGGTGTAGGGACCGACATCAAATCCTTTTTCATGAAGGTTTCTCTGTGCTCACTACTCGTGGTGTAAAACTGTTGTGAACATCAGCTGTATTCCGATACAAAACCGATGGTGCCTGAATCCCTTTGCTTTCAAATGCTTCAAGCACACGCAGGGTGACATCCGACACCAGGGCCTTTTCAAATCTGGTATCCAGCACATAGGCTTTTAACCTCAACCGCACGGCAACGTAAGGGGTGATAACTACCTGTGATACCACTACAGTCACCGGTTTGGGAAGATATATATAGCGGCTGATCACCGTTGCTTCCTGTACCAGGCCCTGGGCTAGCTTGACATCCTGGTCTACACCGATATGAAAATCAACGACCACCTGCATATCCAGTTCCCCGTAATTTCCACAGGAAGTGATCTGATTTAAAAACATGTTGTTGGGGATTGTAACGGTGTTATCATCCAGGGTTTGAAGCTTTGTCGAACGGAGCCCGATGGCGGTAATGTCTCCATACTGACCCCCAAAACTAACCCGGTCCCCAACCTGGAAAGGCCGGTCAAGCATGATCATGACACCAGCGACAATTGATGCCACAAGATCCTTTAGGGCAAAACCCATCGCCACAGCGGCCGTACCTCCAAGAATAGCCAGTACCTCACGACTGATTTTTAGGCTGAGTAGAACCACGGTGATTATGGCTGCAAGGTAAACGATAAAAAGAAAAAATGCATTTAGCTTGTGTAGAAGCAGGCGGCGTTCGGCAAATATGGATCCCAAATTCGTCACAAGTCTATCTACAAATCGTAACAGCAGCCAAACCCCGAAAAGAAGCAGTATGGAGACTACAATTCCGCCCGGACGGATCATATTGGTGATTGTTGTGATGGTTTCGATTTCTAAAGGTGTCTCTCCGCTTTCAGCCAATACGGGCAATGCATTGAAAACCATCACTATTGGGGCTATTACTTTCCAGAGATAAGTATAATTGGCCATCGCTATCCTCCCGGGGTTTTTCGAACAAGCATGTTATTACGTGCCAATACCTGCGTGATGCTACGAAACCATTTCCATGTAAGACGGTAACGGCCATCGATGGATTTGATCCATCTGCGTGTTTCGGCCAGACGAAGCGCACCCGATATTTCTGCCGTTGGTAACCGTAAACTTTCAACGATCTCCTCCTGCTTGATCATTTCTGACTGCGCAATGACCCGCAAAGTCAATAGCATTGTCATACTCACTTTTTCTAGTTCGCTGGTAGCTGGAAGCTGAGGTAAACTGACCAGGACTTGATTGTCCGGGGCAATTCTCAGCGAATCAGCCCACAAATGCAGCGACACCATCGGGTTACCATCTGAAGCGTTCCACAAAATCCGGTAAAAGCCAAAACGATTACGCTCCTCCTCAGTCTCGTAGTCTATGTCATCAAACTGACGAGGCAAAATGAGCTCACTAAAATCCGGTTCGAAGCCGGCCTGTGAAGATCGAATCTCAATCAGTTCTCTGATTTGATCTTCCGTCCACATGGGCAGCCTCAAGATGTCGTCAAGAAATAAGCGACTGGTCCTGACACGAGAAATATAGTGCCATGCAGCCCAATTTATACCATAAAACCAGAACACGGAATCCCGGATGGGACCTATCAGTTCACCTAATTGGTCCATGCCTTGCTGTCCCCCGAAGGCCGGGCGTGATAGACGATGGAGGCTGTCAATCGCGACAACCTTGATCTGGCGTTCCTGGAGCCTATCAGATATCGCTTTTGCTGTTAGATCCGAAGCATCCAGCCCGAGAGATTCAGCAAATTTATTTAGAACTGGGTCAATACCACCTGGAGGGCACTCAATGACCATCATTTTGTTTTCGAATCGATTCTTAAGCCGTTCGAACAGATGTGTCTTTCCTCCTCCCTGCTCAGAAATAACCGCCGCGCCTCCCTTTTGTTCAGGTTCGACCAAGTGGAGCATCCGTTCCAGCAAATCTTGAGCAACTGACGCTACAAGCTCTCCTTCATCTTCGAAAAGTCCATGCCGAATTTTGTCTGGAATGGGGTTGCCTTCATTTTTTTGAGGTTCACGTTCGCTGACGCGCATGGCTTCGAGTCTTGTCAGGTTAGCAATAAAATAACGCCCTCCTTCATAGGCAGAAACCCTCCTCAGAACCCATCGGCGAAAACCAATCACCATCAGGTAAACAGCACCAACAGCGGTTCCAAGGTATTTTATAAAGCCCTGATTGTATCGGAGGATTTTTTGGATGTAGACAGGTTGCTGTGGAATTTCTGTCAATAGTCTATAGATCTCCTCCCTCCACCAGCGAATAAGCAAAAAAAGTGCAAACAATGCAACAAGTTTACATAAAATCCAGTACCAGGAATAACTGGTGCCTCGGCCGACAAAATCATCGATAATACTCAGGCCTAGGCCTGAGATGAGCAACCATATAGCGATAATACGAATGGAACGCAGTCGAAGAGCAACGCTTTGATTTTCGAGCTTCCGCTTCCCCTTGGTGGACATCGTCCCTACCAGTGCCGCGGTGAACCAGATCGATAGAATCCACTTGGCCTTCACCCATAGAGACTGGTAGAATAGCTGACTCTCTGAAGCGCTGATGACGTTAAGGACTACCCATAGGGCAACGCTCCACTCGATTGGTTTTCGAACACGCATCAGATACCAGAGAATCTTTGCCAACCATTTATGAATCGAATTCAGAGGGTTGGTATCAAGAATGTTGTGTCGAATCCTTGAAATCCCTTGGGCAGCCCAGCGTCGCCACCAGAAAAAGACTAAACAAACCGCAACTAACTTGAGGAAAAACCAGATAACGGGAGTGGGGGCACTTAACACCTCAACTAATTTCCGGCGTCCAAACTCTGGTAATATTTTAATGCCCACATGGAACTTGAGGAGGAAATAGTCAATCTCCTCCTTGAAGGATTGTACGCCTTCAACCCCGGTGCCGGTCACTGTTTTTCGTAATCCAGGAGAGACATGCGATAGAGTCTGGATGCGAATTCTGTATAGGCCGGATAGCTGCAATTTCATCTGCTGGAGAATGTAAAACCTGTCATTGGGTTCTTCTGTCTGATTTGGCAACGATGATGTGTTTTTTAAGCCTTGGTCAGTAATATTTTTTGGTTGGGAGCCGGATTCGGTTTTTTCCTCTAAAGCTCGGTTTTGTTCAGGCTTTTCTAGCTTCGCACCGGATAGAGCACCGTGCAGGAGGTTACGCATCTCTCGCAAGGCAACGGTTAACTCCTGGTAAAATAGATCCGCATCCTTATCATCAAGAGATTCTTCATGAATGCCTTCGACGAGTTTTTCGTAACGTTGCTTCCACGGGTCGGTCTCATTAGAAGGTGGTAGCGAATCCATTTCAACCGGTGACTGTGATGCAGTTTGGGCGTCTTCCCCATCTCCTTCAGTAGGGCTAATTGGGATTGCATCTTTGTAGTCCTCTGACGTTATTGCAGATGTATTTGATTCCGTCTGGTCCGCAAATAGCTGTCCTGAGCTAGCTATCAAGACCGGGATGATGATCAAAATGGATAGTGATGCGCCCAATAATTTCGGATATGATGGGTATCTTTTCAACATTTTATGCCCGCTAACGATGATATAAAGAAATCAGGTTCGTGGTTGGACCCCGATCAATTACAGATGATGGAGAATGCACCTTGCTTTTCTTTGTTCAAAAAATTAATTTACAATGGAAAACTCAATCTTCTTATCTTATGAACCCTTATTTGGCTTCGAAGCTGAACTTCTGTCCTCCAATTGCCGCCTCCGACTTCTTGAAGGTCTCAAGGGTTTCGCTGAACTCGTCAGCCTGGACCGGATTCGATATTACCAGTGCCACTATAAGCATAACTAACATCACGTAACAATAATAATTCTTCATTTTCAACTCTCCTTTTTTCAATTTTCCCCAACGTTGGGGTTTTCTTTGTTTTGCTAACTTCGATGCCCAAAGGCGCTTTAGCCGTGGTCCTTACTTACCGCCTAAACCGAACAAACTTGCGAGCCCGTTCTTGACCACCGGGGCAATGTTAAGGTATTCTCCGCGATGCACCTCTCCGCCGGGCAAAGGCCGCTCGGCTTGCAGGCCGCTCATCAATTGGCATAGCGCATCTTTACCCGTTACCGGCGTCCATTCTTTCGCCGCAGCCGGTGTCACCGTCAGGAACAGCAGGCAGGCCAGCACCACGGCCGGCAATCGTTCTCCCTTAGACATGGTATTCCTTCCTTTCAACCAGACCTGCATGGCTTATGAATGGAGTTTCACATTAATTATGTAATTTTATTCATAAAACTAAAAATGGGTTCGAAAAATATAATCAAAACCTGTTGAAATTACAGCATGAAGTGAAGTAATGATTATTGCATGATTTTTGCATGTAAAAAGGGGTGGTATGATAATGGTCCCTGAAAGGGATTTATATATCTCACTGTGCTCACTGAGTCGCAGAGAAATACTTTTTCCTGACGCTTCGGGTACCATATGAACTATTGAAGATGAGAAGGGGTCTCTCCATTGAACTTTTTCAGGTCAATTAATTTCATTTTAATCATGGCCGCAATTATTTTCGTCAGCCAAACGACCGTATTCGCTGCATCAGCCACCGTAACGACCCAGGCGGTAACGAATGTGACAGCGAATTCGGCTACCGGCAACGGAACCATCGTTGTGGAGGGAAAGCTCAAAATTGACCAGTACGGCGTTTGTTGGAACACCACGGGTACATCTACAACTGACGACAGCAAAACCAAGGAGGGAAAAACCTCAAAAAGCGTCACTTTTACTTCGCATATAACCGGACTTCTTCCCAACACCCGATATTTTGTGAGGGCATATGCCGCCGGCAAAAAGATTGATACTGCCTATGGCAAAGAAGTGTCATTCCGCACCGATCCGATCTCGCCAATTGTATTGACCCAATCCATAAGCCAAATAAGGCCGAACTCCGCCACCGTCAACGGGACTATTGACACCCTGGGTACTCCCCATCCTAGCCAACACGGGGTGTGCTGGAATACGGCCGGAAATCCAACGGTGGCCGACAGCAAAACCCAAGAGGGTGAAGCAACTGAAATCGGTGAATTTACATCCCGCATAACCGGGCTGTCGCCATTCACGACCTATTATGTAAAAGCATATGCAACCAACACGGTCGGCACCTCATATGGGCGTGTGATTGACTTTAGGACCAACCCGCTGGAACCGGTCATTATAACGAGGGCCGTTACGGATATCACCACGACAACGGCCGTCGGCAACGGCAACATAACGACACTGGGTATTCCGAAGCCTACTGCCCACGGATTTTGCTGGAACAGCACCGGAAACCCGAAGATATCCAACAACTCGACCAACGAAGGAAAAGTGACCACAACCGGTGCATTTACGTCGAACATCACCGGCCTTGCACCCTACACGACCTATTATGTCAAGGCTTACGCCACCAACACAATCGGCATCGCCTACGGTAATCAGGTGGAGTTTACCACCATTGATGCCCTGGCGCTAACGGTAACCACCCAGGCCGTGGCAGGCATCCATTCGACAACGGCGACCGGTAACGGACACATCACCGATCTGGGTGTGACCATCCCGACCGCCCACGGATTCTGCTGGGGTATTGAAAGCAACCCCACGGTCGATGGCAGCCATATTGACCTGGGTGCGGTTTCAGCCACCGGTGCTTTTACTGGCGACATCACCGATCTCACCTTTGGGACGACCTACTATATCCGGGCATACGCCACCAACGAGGCCGGCACGGTGTATGGGAAGGAGCGGACGTTTACGACGTCTAACGCGGCTTCCGCTCCCCGGGCGACGGTTTCCAACACCCCTGCCAAGCGAACCAAACAAACCAGCTATCGACTGCAGATTGCCGGCATGGGTGTCGTCAGTTACAAATATCGTCTGGACCAGGGTGCCTGGAGCGAAGAGCTGCCCGTCAACGAACGTATTGTATTTGAGGTTTTCAGCGAGGGTGTACACACGCTGCAGGTACTTGGCAAGGGCAGCACGGGTGCCTGGCAGGCTTTCGAAGAGGCAACCGTCATTTCTTGGACCATCGACACGACCCCGCCCGAGGCGATTCTCTGGAATTATCCAGCGGGTACGGTCGGCTCTGTGGCCGTGGACATAAGGGTCGGCGGTGTCGATGTCTTGGCCTACCGGTACAGGGTAGACAAAGGGTAATGGGGCACCATCTCAACAATATCGATGCCGATTCAACTCCCCGAACTGCAGGACGGCCATCATGCACTCGAGGTAGTTGGAGCGGACCCGACAAACAACTGGCAGGCAGAGGAGAGCGCAACGGTGATTGTTTGGAATGTGGACGCTCGCATTCCGACTGCAGTACTGCAAAACCTGCCGGAACGGGTGACCCAGGAAATATCCATAGCCGTCGGTGTGAAACCATCGGCGGGCGGGATCCCGATCGAAAGTTATGCCTACACCCTTGATTACAGCAACACCTGGTGGTACGGCAAGATAGAAAAACCCATAGAGATCGGTAAATTGATTCAGGGAGAGCACTCTATCTGCGTCAACGCTTTGGGCAACGGTATGTGGCAGGACGATTCCGACGACGGCACTTCATCGACAGAAAGTGCGACATGTTACCGATGGCGTGTGGACCTCACACCCGCAAATCCCGTCGTACTTGCTGCCGAAAACGCACATCAGAATTTCTTCGGCCAAGGTAGACCGGGGGCATCCAAGGCCGTAAAGCTCTCATGGTCATGGACATCCGACGACGATGAGGAGGCGATACGGCGCTACCGTGTCCTGTATTCCGGGTCGGAAATAACGGAAAACAATCTGAACGATGCTGTTGAGATTTTCTGCGACATTGATCCCGGGCCTGAAGGGAGTGAAGAAACTTTTGTGATCGGCGGTATGGTTCACGGCGAGCAGTACTTTTTTGCCGTCAAATCAATCGACATGGCCGGAAACGTGTCGGATTTGAACATCGTCGCAACAGTGACGACCGACAGCAGTGTGCCTGAAATCGACGATATCATTTTCAAACAAGGAGGCCTTACCACAGATAATGCAGCATCCGCAGAATTAATGATCAGCGGTAGAAATTATTTAAATGCTGCCGGAAGCAACCTTGTCCGTTTTGAAAACGACGAGACTGGTTTTGAATTCTCCAGCGAGTCGGGCTCCAATGAGCAAATAACCGCATATATTCCATTGGGCACACCCACAGGCACCTACCAGATCCGGGTTCTGAACAAAAACGGGATTTCTTCTCTCGGCTCGGAAATGATCACCCTAACAGATGCAGAAACACCGCTGCCGGCCGTTCGGTTCGTCTCACCACAAATTGCCTCAATTGACATGCAGACCTTACTGACGATTACGGGCGACCACTTCAGCGAAACACTCGCCGGCGTCAACCTTGTGGCGCCTGACGGGATGCAAACCCCGTTAAGCGAATTCACCTGGATTGATGCCGACACCATCACGGCTGTGATTGAATTGCCGGATGACTTTCCAGAAGGACGCTACAATATCCAGGTGGTGAACACTGAAGATGAATACAACCAATTCAGTGCAGCCAAGATCGAACTCTATTATCCGATCAATCTCACTGCATCATCGGGTGCGATCAACACGACCAAAATCGTTCGATTAGAAGACGGCCTTGTCCCGGTACGAACAACCTTAGCGACAGACGATAACGTCTTAACGAGCATGGGCAACAAGAGTAAAGTAAGTATGAAAATCTTTCTGGAACCGGGATTGATATTTGAAGAGGTGACGAACGATCGAGATCTCCCGACACCCTACACCGGCGCCATCTTACCGCCACGGCAAGTCTCTCCTGAAAACATTGTCCTCGACGCATTGGGAATGGATGCCGTACAATTCAGGTTCGGATCTGATTCTCTGCTTCGCATAAAAAGCGGTGCCACTATGTTTGTTACCCTTGAGGCCGTCTTTCCAAGCAGTGTTGCACATCCCTTAGTTTACTATTTCGAACCCGACGGCATCCTTACACTTGCAGGTGTTAATGGCAAATGGCGGGAGATTGGCATAGCGCAGGGAGGAACTATCCTGTCCAAACGGTTGAATGCACCGGAAGAAGGTTTGACAACGTTTACCGTCGGTTTGTTGCTCGATCATATGTCCGAATACGCTATAGGACTAAAACTCGATGAAGGAATTCAGTATTCAGATGATCGTTACGGGGCTTGCACCATTGGCAGCACGATTACAGATAATACAGCACCATTGCAGTATTTCATTTTACTTTTATCAATCCTTGTAGCTGTTCTATTCCTCATTATGCGCAGGGCATCTCGTTGAAGTTATTTCTGCGAAGGCGGAAATCCTGCGAATGCTCTCAAAATATGATTTGCCCGAGATTATAAGGAGGAACAATCATGAAAAAAAATATCGGAAATATTGAACGGATTGTAAGAATAGTCGTAGGTCTTGCTATATTGTCTTTAACGGTTGTCGGCCCGCAATCTCCTTGGGGGCTTATAGGTATAGTGCCTCTCTCGACCGGAATCATCGGCTGGTGTCCGCCCTATGCGATGCTGGGGATCTCGACGTGCAAAAAATCGTAAAATAAAATTGATTTATGCCAGAAATCTTCAATATCTCTTGATAATAAAAATCCCTATATATTGTGGTCTGTACTTTTCACGATGAGAGGCAGGATCTGTCTTGAAAGTATGGTATCACAGCTTCTCAGGGCCGGTCATATCCGTTGATAAGCTGGAGTCATCTTTAACGGAATGCTGTAATTCTATCTTGATGCCCCATATTATATAAAAACGTTATTTTTAGCGCTCTGCAGTATCCCAATAAGATTATTTTGATAGATTGATCGGATCAATAACTTATATTTAAGTTAAAACTTTTTTAGCTTTTTGTAATCGATTGCCGATGCATAATCAACTAAATCTGATTCATTGATTTTTCGACCTTTGACAGTCACAAGGTATTTTTTTGCAACAACGATATTGATTTCCCCATTTTTGCTTGAGGGCTTGTACTTGATAACGGCCTTCTGCTTCTCAATTTTCGTCAGTTTTCCACCGTCAGCTGATGCATAGGCAGGGTTTGAAAACATCATAACCATCGATTGAAGCATGGGAGAATCAGTAAATATTTCAATTGTTATTTGACTTTGTTCCATGCGATAAACCCTTTTTGCTGATATCATCCCACCAATGGATGCTCCACCCGTAGCCTGAGATTCAACATCCTTTGCAGACCAACCTGCCAATGGTTCAGGTAAAAAACTCTCCAAGCTGCCGCTTCGCTTTTGACGTATTAGCTGAGAAGCATAATCAAGGCTACTGGCGGCTTCAACAAAATCACCTTCGGTATAGTATTCTATAGCTTCTTCTATTGAATCCGTAACTTCATCAGCCAGAACCGCTCCAGAAATGAAAAATAATATACTTGTCAGTAGAATTATTATCAACTTTAAGTTGATATTACGCGGTTTGAGCATATCTACCTCCTTATCAATTTGTAATGAATTATACGGGAACAAATTTAGATATTTTGATAATTCGTTACCATGACAGGTGAGATTCAAACAGGCTTTATCTTTTATGTGTCCTATGCATAACATCACAGGTTTACCAGTGGTTTAAGATCAACTTTAATGAAGCTGTAGCCCGTAAAGAACCAGGGTTTGTCCAGGGGCTTCTGTTCTAAATTAACGATTAGCCGGACGTGGTATGGGATTGGAACCAAAAATTGCAGATAGCCAAACTTTATGATCTTGATTGCCCAGTTCGACTATCTGCTGTCTAAAACGACCAACTCTACTTTTTAGCTACCTTGCCTTGTTCCGTTTAAGGTCTGACCCCATATACAAAAATCAGTTCCTTGTACAGCGTTAACAGCTCCCGATCCCGTAAAGCTGTTTAATGATGCATTGAGCGTGAAAGTCCCGCTTGCTGTGAATGTAGCACCCTCATCCTCCCATGTACCAGTATAGGTATATACATTGCCAATTATTCCTCCAGCAAACATGTGGCCATCTTCGGTTGTAAATGTGAAGGTACTATTATTTTCAGTAAATTCCAACACATCGGTCTCAGTTGCATCTATATCACAGTCAGTATTAGTTACTCTTGAATCTAAATCATTCACGATGGACAAGGACCAAGTGCCCGTAGCACCGGTTGCCTCTGGATCTTCATTGTCATCATCAGTTCCGGGATCCTGCGCATCATCGCCACAATTGATGATTTCCCCAATTACAAGCACTGAACCATCATCATCTATATTAGCCTCGTATGTATTTCCATATTCATCAACAAAATCCCACGTTCCAACAATGTTACCGCTCGTCCCACTATCTCTTGTCCATTTTATCTCACCATCTTCACCTTCATCCCAGGTCATGGTTGTTGCGGTTATTGAATCAACGGTAATGGTGTCAACACCGACCTTGGGCCCGCAAGTTGGAAAGTCTGATGTTGTGAAGTTAGTCGTCAATTCACCGGTATTTGAGTTATAAGTATATGTTCCGCTCGCTGTATAAGATTTGGGGGCGGTGTTCGCACCATCATTGTCGTTACCATCATCCCCCCCACTACTCCCACTACAACTGAGCATGAAGACTGAAGCTATGCCAATGGTAAATATAATCGTAATAAATTTCAAACTTTTCAGGATTCCATTTTTTATCATAATACCCTCCTTCACAGATTACTTATAGAGGCAATTCAACCCATTATTGATTGCAGCCGATTAGAAGAGAAAATATCGGGTTAATGTTAATGTATAACTGGTATTGGCAAATCAAAACACAGAAAGGCATTCCACATCATATTGTCAAAGTAATACAATGTGGTATATTGTCAAGCCGTGTGCCATCGGAAGACTATGGGGGATTGTGTGAATAATATGCTAAATACCATTATATTGCGGATATATGGAGACAATCACCACCCATATATAATTGCTGATACCATGATCGTGGCATTCACACCATAAATATTTCATGACCACAACATCTTGGGTTCGGGGAACAAAATTCGAAACTGTAGACTACGCTAATAAGCCTTCAAACCGAAAACTGTGATTGATGGAGTAATCTGGCAAGAACAAATCCCCGAAAAACCTGTGATCACTCAACATATCAACCACATTAATGACCCCGATCGCCGTTACAGATATCATTTTTCTTACAAATTTGCAAAAAAAGGAAATCGTCGAAAAGATTCTTTTCATGATAACATAAAAAACAACATGGCTGAAAATGATTGTAGTGGTGATGTGCTATGATGTTATCTGTAATTGTCACATAGTGGTGAATAGTCGGAGGCATCAGCAACGGTAAATTGAAGACTTATTCCAAAACGGCACGGCCCTGGTTTTCGCCTAAACTGGCTGATTGGATCCTATTCTTTCCTGATAATCAGCAGAGCTAAGTAGGGAACAGCGTTGAAAACCAGCCAGACGATTTTGTACAAACCAAGGAACGAATAATAGGCCACGTTTAAAGCTTCACGAGGGATCTGGAATAATTTACCTTGAACACTATATACTAAGTCAAGACCACTGATGCCTATTATGATCGAGAGGACCAGTAAGCCACCGTTGATGATGGTACACCACATAAAAAATGCCGCTAATTTTTGAATGCTCATGATGACCCTCTTTTTTTTGATGGAGAGGAGATAATCACTGGCAGAGGCCAATTATGATAACATGAATATCACAACATTTTTCGAACAGCAAATTATGTTGATGGGTTGATCAGAGGTTTTACACCATTCGCCTAATCCCCAACATATTGTGTAGAAAGAGGTGGCAGGAACCGCCGACTCTTGCGGGTAAATTCTTATTGTTTATCTTACGAGTTTAATGTCGTTCAGCTTTCAAGTCTGATCAAAAAAAGGTTGTAGCGGTCCGGATAGATATATTTATCATTACCGACATAGTTCCACATATTGGCGCGGAGCATGGCTCCCCCTACCGGGATTTTCATTTCCGGGAAAAGAGTCAAGAGCGGACCCCTCCCTTTTTCAAAAATAATTCCTATTGCACAACCGAATAGGGGTTTAGAAACTGCCGTCTCCAAAGAAGTTTCTTATCCACTTCATTCAACTCAGCTTCTTCACAGACGGTTTCCCAATGTTGTTCGATAGTGGCAGTCAGGTTGCCGAATATTTCGCGGGATTCTTCCTCAGAAAGAAGGAAGTTGTGCGCGGTCTCAAGGCACGTTTTGAGTTGGCTCAAATTGTTGTCGCCAGATATGAGCATGGCCTGTGAGGCTTCATTGCCTGTGCGACCTTGCGGACAAATGTCATAAGCAGGCGTCAGGGTCAGTGCTTTTCCGTCCCAAAACGCTGCATGGTTTCGCGCATGATCGTCGGTATTGCCACACAGAATATTGAAGACGAGCCGAGAGAACAGCTCTTTCAGCGTATGCTTCGGATCGGTAAAACGGTGTCGGATAATTTCTGATAATTCTTCATAGCTTGCGTACCGCGCCATCATGTCATCTAACTGAAGCAGAGTTAGAGCAGAGACCATGGCCTTTCGTGCCCACTTTTCACCTTTTGGTACGCGGTCAAAGCGCTCGATCAAAAGTACATCCTTGTTTGCCGCTTTAGCCAGCTTTACCGGTGCAGCATTCAGTCCGGCTAATTCAGCCAACCGCATTGCAATGAATTCAGCTTTAACGACGCTGTACAGATCTGTACTGGATGAGAATTTGGCCACGTATTTTTTGCCTTGGTCTTGAATTAAGGCTTTAGGACGAGCACCGCCGATAGAGCTGCCATGGAACAACGCCTGATCCAGTTCCGGCGTGAGGGCCACTCCTTTTTCGACCCGTTCTGCGGATTCAACCAATTCTTTAATATTGACGTTAGTAGCGGTACGCGCCACGTACTCTGTAGGGGAACGCTGAAAATCGAGCGCACCGATCCGGTCCGAACCAGACTCCAGCAAGTAGGTCAACTCATCCAGCTCGGCTGTATCTGTGCTTGAGCCCTTAAGCCCCAACTTTTTGTTGATAATCACACGCCGGCCCCACGCATCGGGCGCGGCGTCTCTGATACAGCCAGGCATGGTCAAGCCCTCGGGTAAGGACAGCACCCCTGCCTTAAGCGGCAATTCGGGTTTGTAAATCGCAATCGCAGGTTTGCTATCACCAGTACGATCCAGGTAGCTTTTACCGTAGTTGAACAGAATATTGCCGTTATCAGCTTCAAGCCGCCCGGCCACGACGGGCTTGGTTTCGTCCGGCAGCCATATCCAGACAAAGGCTTCTTTCTCCGTCTTAGAAGTCATCGCGCACCGCTTTGGATTTATTTCGAACAGACTTTGGCAGGAGCGCCAGTTTTTCCTTGGTTTGCCGTAGGTATTTCGTCAGCGTGCTTTCATCGGCATCAAACAGCTTGACGCCAACTATGGTTGCCACTTCGAACACGGCTCCGATTTCGCACTTAAGATTGCCTTTTTCGATGCGTTGCAGCAGTCCTCTGGAAATACCAGCGCGGTCGGCCAATTCCTGAGCAGTGAGCTTGCGCTCATGGCGTGCTTCGCGGATCAACGCGCCGAGCAAAGCAGACGCATCGCGGTTATAGCGTGAGTAGGTGCGTATAATGGACTTTGGCATTATTTTCCTTTTGGTTTATATATAGGGCATAAATCATGTTAATGATCTTTCTGTGAACCAAAGATAATAAATATTCATCAGCTTGTCAAGACAATATTGATCCGCTTATAGACCCTTTAGTGTCCTTATGGGCTATATGGAGATCATTCTGAGTGAATTTCAACTAAAGCCCACCAATTTGAAAATTGCAAATTTGGAGTGTCAAATCATCACTTTCGGATAGGCCTGGACCAGTTTGTACCGGCCCTTGATAGTGTTAAAAAATATATAGGCCTCTTCATTTTCCAGGAACCCGGTGTACCCTTTACGGTATGCTTTCAGGCCGATGATTTTCACGATAAAAACCCTGCAACGTGCTGGTTGGTAATTATACAGGAAAGGTACCAGATGTCACCACACTTCATGGGTATTGATTTATGCCAGAAATCTTTTGTTTTTGTTGAAATTTTGAAATCCCATATATTGTGGTCCGTTCTGTGTGCAGTGTTAGTCAGAACCCAGCTTGACAATATGGTATCACAGCCTTTCTGGAGGGCCTTACACCGGTGATGAGTAGATGTCACCACCCTCGGACTAATGATTTATGACAGTAATGGGCTGTTACGTTGTGTAGCTCTTTTCGATATCTTCCTTTGTTCTCTTCTTGCTAATATTTATAATGTCACCTTTCTGATATGGTTCACAATGGCATCAGATATTCTTAACCAATAATTATTCATTTCCGAAAGTTCATGCCCCATACCCTTAATAATTAGAAGTTCAGCATTTGGTATTGCGTCAGCTGTGTCCCAACCAGCCTCCAAAGGAATGAGAGGATCATCATCGCCATGAACGACAAGCGTTGGAATATCGAGCTTTGCAAGAGATGGTGTTCTATTATTTTGTGCTATAACAGCCGCTGTCTGTCGAACCGCCCCCTGTGGATAAAAGCAACGATCGAATGATTTTGCTGCAATATTACGATAAAATTTTTCATTGAAAGGCAGTCCACTACCTGCCCATGCCTTATATCCTTCAACATAATTGTCGATATATGCTTCTCTTTCCTCTGGTACTTGATCCATCAATGCCTGCATAGCTTGGGGTGTAGCTTTTGGGAGATCTGGATTTCCTGTTGTGCTATAAATAGATGTAAGGCTTAGAGTTCTATCTGTATGGTTTAAAGCAAATCCCTGAGCAATTATACCACCCATGGACCGGCCACAGATGTGAGCTTTTGAGATTCCAACGGCATCCAACAATCCGGCAGCATCATTAGCCATGTCAACAAGCAAATAAGGTGCTTCCACACCACCACCAATTTTTATTTCAACCATTCCCATGATGTCAGGCATTTCCGCTTCACCAAATTTTGATGAGAGGCCAACATCTCGATTGTCAAAACGCATCACACACAAACCTTGATCTGCGATATGTGTACAAAACTCGTCTGGCCACGTGATCATTTGGGCTCCAAGGCCAGCAATCAATAGCAACACTGGTGATGAATGCTCTCCAAAGGTATCATATTCAATCTGAATACCGTTTGCAGTTACCGTTGACAATTTTTTCTCCCATCGTTTAGTTGAAAATTCAAAGCACAGTCCTACTTATCTATAGGCCACGATACACAAACCTCAAATTCTTGGCATTCTTCACCAACCCACACTGAAGACAAATAGCCCCATGGGTAGGAAATATCGTGAAGCTTAGCATTGTGTAAAGGATCAGTCGGGAACACCGATCTTACTGAGAGCTTCCAAAATATGATCAACTC
>JAFDAT010000313.1 GCA_019313725.1 Deltaproteobacteria bacterium | reverse complement strand
CAATGAACTCGATGTAGCGTGTTTCCAAAAAACGCCGGGGCACCCCTTCCGTGTCAAGGGTAACTTCTTCCTGAGACAGGGGGAAAATACCGACTTTGTACTCTTTTCGGCCCTCCCCTCCGAATATTAAGGAAAAACCTGCCACCAGGAGAAAAGGGAAAATAAAGTTCCAGCCGAATGCGGATCGATCTCTGAAAAATTCATAATTTCGGGCTTTAAATATGGCCCAGAGGCGCTTCAGGCTCATGATTATGATCTCAGTTGCTTGCCGGTCAATTTCAGGAAGACATCTTCCAGGTTCGGTTCTCTAACCGTCATGTCGTGAATATCCACCCCAAAATCCATGAGTGCTCTCAGGCACACCTTCACATCTTTAGCATAAATTTCGATGCCACCATTCATCCGGCTGAACTTCAACGGAAAACCCTTATCCGGAAACCCCGCATTTTGTCCCGGAAGCGTTACGGTAATGCCTTTGCAGTGCTGGTCTATCAGTTCCTGCGGAGAACCTGCGGCAATGATCATACCCTGGTCCATAATGGCAATTTCATCGCACAACGCCTGGGCTTCCTCCATGTAATGCGTTGTCAGGATAATGGTTATGCCCTCTTCCTTGATATCCTCCACCAGGTCCCACAAATTCCGCCGTGCCTGAGGGTCCAGCCCGGTGGAGGGTTCGTCAAGGAATACCAATTGGGGGTTATTGATCAGGGCAATGGCCAGCAACAAACGCTGACGCTGTCCGCCGGACAATTTATCATTGGGTTGGTTTAAGAGTTCTTCCAGATGGCATTTTCGGATGAGCATGTCAAGGTCCTGGCTATTCCTGTAGAAACTCCGAAAGGTTTTCAAGGTTTCGATCACCGAGAGAAATGCCAGTAACGCGGTCTGCTGAAATTGGATGCCGATCTCTTCCTTAAAAGACGCATCTCGCTGTTTTCCCTTGTAATAAATCTCTCCGGACGTCGGATTGAGAATCCCTTCCATGACCTCCATGGAGGTGGTTTTGCCTGCGCCGTTGGGACCCAGTAAACCGAAGCATGTCCCCTCTTCCAGAGAAAAATTGATGTCGTCAACCGCCTTGAACTGCCCATATTTTTTGACCAGGTGCCGGACATCCAGAATCGTTTGCTTTAGTGGTTCCATATTTGTGATCATATCCATGACCATTTATCTATTTTTATAAATAAGACAAAGCGAAGCGTCTTCCACATTCGACGTTGGATGTTGAACGTTCAATGTTCGATGTTCAAGATTTTTTCTGTAACTTCAGGCTGTTGAATCCTCTGGCTCATGTGTTCTGTGATAGAGCCCCTTCTAGGGGCAACGCAATGCCTGGTCCTCTGGGCCAGGATTCTTTACTTTTCCAAAAAACTTATCCCACCTTCAATATCAGTGCCGCACCGCAATCGCCGGCGGCACAACCTGTCCAGAGCATGTAACCGCCGCCTTTAAGGGCGGTTTCCTCGATGCCTTCCATGATCAGGCGGGTTGCCGTTGATCCCTGGGGATGGCCGAAGATCATGGAACAACCGTAGTTGTTCATCGCATTGGCATCGATATCGAACTGCCTGGCGAAATTGATGTCGTTGACGATAAAGGGATTGTGCGTTTTGATCACCTTGATGTCAGCGATGCTCAGCCCTGCATTTTTGAAGGCCATGCGGCTGGCCGGGACAGGGGCGGCGGCCATATATCCTTTGCGTTCCCTGGAAAAACCATAGGTGATGACCTGAACAGGGATTGAAGGATCGCTGCTCAGTTCTTTGGCATTCTCTTCTGTGGTCACAATGATGCTGGCGTTTCCATCCGCCGGGTGGGTCTGGGCTCCGAAACTCTGCACGCCTCCGGGAATGAGCGGTTTGAGTTTTGCCAGGCCTTCTGCCGAGGTGGGCATGATGCCTTCGTCTTCTTCCACCAGAATGGTTTTTTTACGGGAGAGCTTTACTTCTGCCGCAAACATGTAGCGTTTCTGGAACTCCCGGTCATTTTCGAGTCCCATTGTGTACTGTTCGTAGCGTTTCAGGGAGAGGTCATCACACATTTCCTTGGTGATGCCTTCCTCTTTGGCCACGTTTTCTGCGGTTTCAATCATCCTCATGCCCACATTGGGGTCACTGTTGAAGTTGTCCATGAGCCAGTTCTCGGAAATGACTTCTCCGCCCGGACCTTTGGGGTTGGGCCAGATGGTGTGCGGTCCGTTGGATGTGCGGTCCGTGGTCATGACATAGGCGTTTTGATACAATCCGGTTTCCACGCCGACGGCAGCCTGATAGAGGCAGGTGGTACCGGTCGTACACGCCTGAGCCAAGGTGACACCTGGAATGCCCTCCGCACCCATGAGAGACGCTGCCCAGGGTGCGGCATAGAACTGGTGAATCTGACTGATGGTCACACCAAGGTAGAGGTAGTCGAATATCCCTGGGTTCAAGTCTTTTGATTCCAGCCACCGTTTGGACGTCTCCGCCGCAAGCACGATTGAATTTTCATTGGCCAGACTGCCCTGCCACCTGCAGAATGGAGTGCTGTAATATCCCCCGTACGGTATAAACGCTTTCTTCAACATCGGTCGTTCCTCCCTTTCTAATAAATTTTTCCTGGAAGAGCATCGGAAAAATTTATTAGTGTGTGCGGCTTCGCCGCTATGTTTAGATTTTTTTACCGTTCCTATTAACTGATTTTTATGAAAAGTATAGTTATACGTTTAAAAACATTGTTTAAAATGAGGTCGAACGATAATAATAGCAGGCTAAATTTTCTTTGCCATTTCAGAAAATTTAGCACGCAGTTTTCGGTGTAAAATCTTGCCAGTCGGTGTGCGGGGCATCTCATCCTCTTTGATGAAGACGATTTTTTTTGGGCGTTTGTATCCGGCCATCTGCTCCCGGCAGCAATCCATGATCATCCGCTCGGTAACCTCGCTTTCGGCGGTGTCTTTGGGGATGATGACGGCGACTACTTTTTCGCCCCACTTGTCATCCGGCAGGCCGATGACGGCGCAGTCGAAGACGCACTCCTGGCTGCCGACGACTTCCTCGATCTCGCTGGGGTAGATATTTTCACCGCCGGATATGATCATGTTGTCCTTGCGGTCCACGATCTGAAAAAAACCGTCAGCATCCTTGCGGGCCATGTCGCCGGCACTGAACCAGCCGTCACAAAAAGAACTTTCAGTCTTTTCGGGCAGTTTGTAGTATTCGTCGAAAAGCATGGGGCCTTTGGAATAGAGTTCACCCACGTCTCCGACAGCAGCCTCCCGTCCGTTTTCGTCCAATACCTTTACAACGTCCGTACCCAGGGATTCCTGGCCGATGGACCCCAGTTTTTTCATCTGATCTTCGGGTTTCAGCACGGTGACGATACCGGCTTCGGTAGACCCGTAGCCTTCGTAGAGGTCCACACCGGAAAAGAAGTCTATGATGGCCAGCTTCATGTTTTTGCGTACCGGTGCCGAGGAACACAAAAGCTTGCGGATAGACGTCACATCGTATCGGCGCTCTTCTTCGGGCACATTCAGGATAAGGTTGTAGTGGGTGGGGATCAGCGAGATGAAGGTTATTTTTTCATGCTCGATGATCTCCAGGATTTCAACGGGCTGAAAGGACCGGGCTGGATGGATGTATACCGAAGCGCCGATATAGAGAAACGTAAAAGTGAAAAAGGTGGAATTGATGTGGCACAGGGGCATGGCATTCATGCAGATGTCATGCGCGTTAAACCCGAAGTCGATACCGTTGATCAGGTAGAAGGCGATGTGTGACTCGTGGGAACGCACCACACCTTTGGGCTTGCCGGTGGTGCCGGAGGTGTAGATCAAGATCCAGGTGTCACTGGAATCAACATCGATATCCGGTTCGTTATCCTGTGCATCGGCAATAAAGGATTCATATTCAAGGTAGCCCCGGCAGGTAGGGCCGACGGCAACGTAGTTCTCGGCAGGGATTTTTTGCAGACTTTCCTTGATGGTGTCGATCATGGGCGCGAATTCGGTATCGACGATAAAGGCCCCGGCATCGGAATTGTCGACAATGTATTCCACCTCCCTGGCCACCAGCCTGAAGTTGATGGGAACGATGATCAGGCCTGTTTTGGCTGTGGCTAAAAATATTTCCACGATTTCAATACTGTTTTCCATGAAAACAGCCACCTTGTCTCCCTTTGACAAACCAAGGGAAAGCAGGCTGTGGGCCAGGCGGTTTACCCGCTGGTTGGTTTCGGGATAGGTGAAGTGTCTATCCTTATCCTTCAGCGCAACCGTTGCCGGGTATTTTTTTGCGTTCATCTTCAGCTGTTGGCCGAGATTCATCCAGGCGGTCATTTTTCTACCTCAAACATTCATTATTGATGATTGGATATTGATCATTCTTTATCGTAATTTTCCAGCATATTTGGGAAAAGGGTCCAAGGGGCCCAGGGTTCAAGGGGTATAGGACGTGTACAAAGTTTTTAGCATTTCACTTGAATCCTTGGATCCTCGACTCCTTTTTTTACAGTCCAATCCTGGCATCCACAACGACGATCCGATTTTCAAACGCCAGCGTGGGGTTCAGGTCCAGTTCCTGGATTTCCGGAAAATCTGATACCATCTGGGATAGCCGCTGAATAGTTTCCACGATACC
>JAFDAT010000027.1 GCA_019313725.1 Deltaproteobacteria bacterium | reverse complement strand
AATTTATGACAACTGTGATATCATCCTTATGTTAAAAACTGAAATAAGTGTAAACCCTATGGTCGCAACAATAGGGTGACGCACCAGCCGGGCCAGGCTCAATCCGGCAATACGCATCTGGAGGACGTTATGTCGAATCGACTGATACATATGGTGGCTATCATCGGAGCACTCATGCTGGTATCCTGCAGTGCGCCGGTAATCGGTGCCGAGGCGCATGGCGGGGCAAAAGGGCGCCGGGCGCCGGACTATCTTTCAGGGGATGAGGCCCGCTCGGCATCCCTTTACCGTGATGTCCTGCCGACGGTGGTGACCATATTTACGGAAAAGAAAGTCATTCAGAAAGAAAACCAGGTCCAGCAGCAGTCCCTCGGCAGCGGGGTTATCGTCTCCGCGGAAAATCATGTGTTGACAGCGGCTCACGTGGTCCAGGGCGCCGATGTTATTCTGGTCAAAACTTCCGACGGGAAAAAGCGCCCGGCAAAGCTTCTGTTCAGTGAGGTCAGTGCGGACATTGCCCTGTTGCAGTTTATAACGATCGAACCGGAACGGCCCCATGCCAAAATTGGAGACTCGGACCGTCTGGCCGTTGGGCAGATGGCCTTTGCCATCGGCAGTCCGTATGGACTCGAGAACTCTTTTTCCGTCGGTTACATCAGCGGATTTCATGAATTCAACCGCCTATATGACGGGACCATCAAGGCGGAATTCATTCAAACCGACGCGGCCATCAACATTGGTAACAGCGGCGGGCCGATTTTCAATTCCCAGGCAGAGGTTATCGGGATCGCGTCGAGCATTATCACGCAGAGCGGCGGGTTTCAGGGCCTTGGCCTCGTGGTGGCCATCAACACGGCCAAACAGCTCATGGCCCTTGAAGACCGTGTCTGGCTGGGGATAGAAGGCGTATTTCTGAACCGCCAAATCATTGCTACCATCATGAACCACGATCTGGAAGGCGGGTTGTTGATCGAACGCGTCGCCAAAGGCAGCCCTGCGGACAAGGCCGGTCTGCGGGGAGGGGCTTTTGCCGGCCGGCTAATGGGGCGTGAATTCTTTTTGGGTGGTGACCTGATCATTCAGTTCAACACGCATGAGATCTGCCACCTGGAATGCCTGATTGAAGCCAAAAAACACCTTTCCGGACTTGACAAAATTCCCGTGACCTATATGCGGGAGGGTATCGAAATAACCACGGTGATCGACGTGTCGCAAAGCCGCCGGAATTTTTTAAAAAAATGAGTTTACTTTCGCCAGAACTCAGGCACCAGAAAAATAATCACCGTATAGATTTCCAACCGCCCCAGAAGCATGCAGCCGGCCAGGAGCCATTTGCCCATTACGGGCAGGCCGGCGTAGTTGCCTGCAGGACCAACCAGCCCGAAGCCGGGTCCGATATTGCCAATCGACGCCGCGACCGCCCCGAAAGAGGTGGAAAAATCAACCCCCAGCCCCGCGAGTAATACCGAACAGATAACAAAGAGTCCCACGTAAAGGGCCAGAAAGCCGATGACGCTTCTGATCACATCATCGGGTACCCGCCTGCCGCCGATTTTGATGTGGGCAATGGATTGGGGATGAATCAGCGAGAAGAGTTCCCGGTAACAGTACTTGAAGAGCAGTATTACCCGCAGGATTTTAATCCCGCCACCCGTGGAACCGGCAGATGCACCGATGAACATGCACACCAGCAGGATGAGCTGTGACATGGCCGGCCACTGAAGGTAGTCCGCGGTTGCAAAACCGGTGGTTGTGATGATGGAAACCACCTGAAAAGAGCTGTAGCGTATGGATGCGCCGATGTGATCATAAACGGTGCCATAAAGATTGAAGCTGACGACGGCAATCAGTAAAAGCAGCAGGCCCAGGTAAAAACGGCATTCCGCATCGCGCCAGAAAGCAAGGGTTTTCCCCCGCAGCAACTGGTAATGCAGGGTGAAATTAATGCCGGCCAGCGTCATGAAAATGATAAAAACCGTGTCAAAGTAGACACTCTGATAGTGGGCAATGGATAGATTCCGGGTTGAAAACCCGCCCGTGGGCATAGTGGTAAAGGCGTGGCAGATGGATTCGAACAGGTTCATGCCGCCGGCCAGCAACAGGACGACCATGATAATGGAAAAGAGTATATAGACCTTCCACAATATGGCGGCCGTCTCTTTGATACGGGGCTTCAGTTTGTCCGGTACGGGGCTGGGAACTTCAGCCTTGTACATCTGCATGCCGCCCACCCGCAAAAAGGGAAGTATCGCTATGGAAAGCACGATGATGCCCATTCCCCCCAACCATTGGATGAGGCTTCTCCAGAATAGAATGCCCTTGGCGGTGCTTTCGATATTTTCCAGTATGGATGCACCCGTGGTGGTAAACCCGGACATGGATTCGAAAAAGGCGTCTGCAATAGTGCAGGATTCAATGCCCAGAAAAAAAGGCAGTGCGCCGAATGCGCTTACCGCGATCCAACTGAAAGATACGATAGCCATGCCTTCCCGTGGATTCAGGGAGGCGATGGTTTTTCCCCTGAAACCAAGGTACATGGCTGAACCGCAAAAAGCTGTGATGATGATGGATATTAAAATGGGGACCGCGCTCCCATCCCTGTAGTAGAGGCCCACCATGAGGGCGGGGAGCATGGTAAGGGCCAGCAATAAGGTCAGCAGTCCCACCACGAAGATGATATAGCGCCAGCGCATTAAAAAAACTCCAGTTTGACCGTCAGGAATTTTTCAATTTTGGGTACAGCCTGGCGTTTGGCGAAAATAATGATCCGGTCACCGGGGTTGACCACACTGTTGCCGGAGGGAATGATGATCTCCTTTTCGGTGATGATGCCTGCCAGCAGGGCCCCTTTGGGGAAAGAGATGTCTTTGAGGGGTTTTCCCACAATGTCGGATGTTTCCATCGCGACGGCCTCGATCACCTCAGCCTGTTCGCCCTTGAGGGTGATGTCCGCCAGGACTTTGCCTTTGCGGATGTGTTGCAGGATGGAATTGATGGCGGACAGCCGCGGGCTGACAATCCTGTGTATGCCGATGGTGGACATCAAATTGAAATAGCTGAACCTGTCAACCTTGGTAATGGTCTTGGAAACACCCCTCTGCTTGCTGAGCATCGAGACGAGAATATTGGTTTCCTCATCATCCGTAACCGTTACCACGCCGTCCATATCCTGGACGTTTTCCGCCATTAGAATATTCTGGTCCGATCCGTCTGCACAAAGCACCACCGCTTTGTTTAATGTCTCGGCCAGCATCGAACAGCGCTCTTGATTACGCTCGATGATTTTGGTGTGGATCGATTTTTTTTCGAGTTGTTTTGCCAGGCGGTAACCAATTCTGCCGCCCCCCACGATAAGGATTCTTTTGAGCGCCTCCTCGTCTTTGTCAAACATCTTCAGCGTATCGGCCAGCAATGCATCTGTAGAGATGAAATAGACCAGATCGTGGGGCATCAGTCGGTCTTTGCCGCTGGGAATGATGAGTTCATTGCCGCGTACAAGGGCCGTGATCAGTGGCTGCGCACCATCCAGAACCGACACCATGTCTGCAAGCCGGACGTTGCAGAGCCGGGCATTTTCATCCAGCACAATGCCGACGAACTTGAGACGCCCGTTTTCAAATTCTCCCACGTCCACGGCCCCGGGGACGAATAGGAGCCTTTCGATAGTTTTGACGACTTCGATTTCAGGATTGATGATGCTGTCGATGTGCGGTGGATTGTCATGAAACTGTTGGTGGTAATGGTCCCAGGCAGCTTCACGGATACGGGCCAGTTTTTTCGTGGTTGGGGATATGAGGTCGGCAAGGAGGCATGCCACCAGGTTGGTTTCATCGCTATCGGTGACGGCAAGCAGTATCTCGGCCTCTTTGAGTTCGGCCTCTTCCAGAATGGCGGGGTTGCTGCCGGATCCTGTGATCGTCTGCACATCGAGCTGGTCGGTGACGCGTCTTAGTGATGCTGCACTTTTATCGATGACCACGACACTTTTATTTTCAGCGCACAAACGGCTGGCGATGTGAAATCCCACCTCCCCGGCGCCGACAATGATAATTTTCACTTGATACCGCTCCTGTATTTAACGCTTGGTTTTTATGGCCGATTTAACCATTTTTCCGAACTGTTTGTCTTTGCGCTTTTTTTCGAGGTAGGACAGCCGGTGGAATTCGGACTCTTTTTGCAGTTTCAGGTAGTTTTGATAATATCCCTGAGAAATTGTGCCCTCTTCCAATGCTTCGAGAACCGCGCACCCTTCTTCGTGAGTGTGCGTGCAGTCGCTGTATCGGCAGCTGCCGGCCAACCCGGTGATGTCATCGAAGGTATCGGCAATGCCTTCTTCGACATCGATGTTGCCAAGTTCCCGCATGCCGGGTGTATCGATGAGCATGGCCCCGCCGGGCAGCATGATCAACTGCCGTCTCGTGGTGGTGTGCCGACCCTTGCCGTCCTTTTCCCTGACGCCCCGCGTTGCCAATTGCTCTTTTGACATCAAGCGGTTGATCAGGGTCGATTTGCCAACACCTGACGAACCCAGCAGGCAATAGGTTTTTTTGGGCTCCAGCTTCTTTTTCACATCTGTCAGGCCTGAACCGTCCAGGCTGCTCAGATGTATGATGCCGAGATGTCTCAATGTTGATTGAATTTCAGCGACTTTTTCATTAACCTCGTTGGGAAGCAGAAGGTCGCTTTTGCTGAGCAGGCAAAGTGGGTGAATGCCGGCTTGATGGGTCATTACGAGGTAACGCTCCAGCCGCTTGAGATTATAGTTTGCATCCAGTGACTGCAAGATCAGGGCAGCATCAATGTTGGCTCCGATCAGTTGAAACTCGACTTTTTTTCCCGATGTCTTCCGCTTTAAAAGTGATTTTCTGGGCAGAATGCCGTGGATGATGGCAAAAGAATCGTCATCCACGAACTGGGCCTGCACCCAATCGCCCACCGTGGGATAGTCCAGCGGTGATACGGCCCCAAACATGAGTTTTCCCGTGATCTCTGCGGATGCTTCGCCGGTTTCATGCCACACCACGTATTTTTCCCGGTCAACAGCGACCACTCGGGCAATCCTCAGCCCATTCCGATTCGATGCATCCGGTTGTGGGTAAAACCCATCATCGAAACCCAGTGCTTTCAATTCCATGTCCGGACCATATAGGAAAATATTGAGGAGCGCAAATTCATTAAAAACGGTCAGTCGTATTTTACAACGAGATCAATTTTCTGAAGCATGCGATCAAACAAAATTAAGTGCTGATAGTTGTTTTTAATGTGTATCAATATCTTATCAGGATGGTGGGGCGGGTCGATCGATGGGTTTGATAACGGTTTCCGGCCCATTCGCCAGTCTGGCCATATCTGCGATTTCCAGGTCGTGCCGGAGGATCATGTTTTTTACCAGGATTGTGTACTCTACACCTTTTTCGGAATATTTTTCAAGGTGCATCGCCAGTTCGGCACCGTCCAGCGGTTGGCCTTCTTTCCTCATTTCTGCACGGGCAACACGGAAAATCGAGTAGGAGGGATGGGTATTGAGGTTCAGGCAGTAGGCGGCAACAGACTCACGGGGGCTGGAAAAGGCGGCCAGCCGGGCATCGCTTTTCTCGGCTTTAATTCCCTTACCGCTGGTGGTCCATTGCCCGAAAAGTGCGTTGCCCTCCCGGGCAAAGCGTGAACTGCCCCAGGCGCTTTCAATGGCCGACTGGACCAGGGTCAGGGATGGCGGGATGATGTCGATGCGGATATGCAGTTCGGCCATCTGATCGGGTGAATAGGGACCTTCCTTTCCGGACACCTTATATTTTTTCATCATGCGGCCGAGCCATTCCAGATCATCTGTGGACAGCGCTTCGCGTATGTCGAGTTTGAGCAGTTTCCGGCGTTGTTTTTGGATCTCTTCATTCACTTCGAGCGCCATGGTGGTCATGGTGCGGAAGAAGACCGATTTTTTCAGGGGAATGGAGCGTTCCTCCTCCCAGTTTTTAGGCGTGTGGGTGAAGCGCAGGCGGGGAATGGCATTCAAAATTCCGGGATTGTCGATAATATTGTAACCGATGGAATCATAATATTGCCCGAGCTCTTTCATGCTGCTCACCTCCACAGAGGTGTCTTTTTTAGCCGGGGGCGTCACAACCGTCGATGTGGGCGCGGGATCACACCCCGCAAGGATCATGATAAGCAGCATGTGCGTGCCGGCAATTAATAATCTGTTCAACCATTTTTCAAGATGGGTTTGCATACTTCATGCTTAATACCATCAATTAAATTCCGAGGTCAATCATCTATAGCGCTCATTAGAGACAGGCTTTATTTTGTTACGCGTTTATTCCAGGCCGGTGTTCTTTTAATTGCTATGGAGAAGGATGCTTTTGCGGGGCCGGCTCTCTTGGGGATGGGGATCAGTAGGAGATAGACGCGGTGTCAACGCAGGTGAGGCAACCGACAATATACTCCAGCCGGGGAAACAGGGGCGGCTGTTGGACCTAACAGCCGCCCCCCTCAACCATTGTGCAGACAGGAGGTGCCAAGGAGGCTAGGCATTCCGCACAAAACCATTGTATTGCATGTCGGCTTGCTGTCAATGATGGAAAACTATGTATAAACTACCTATGCAATATAGATACTTAACAAAAAACCCTAAATGCTTTTTCTGCTTTTTCAGGTTATGCGGCAGGGTATGCTCGATTTACCTTTAAGCGCTTTTTCGTCTCAGCTTCGCATACGAAGATCCAGCGCTTCCGGCCCCAATTGCTCGAGTTGGATGTTGAGGACGGTTTCTATATTCTGTTTAATGGCCTGCCGCACGGCAGGCATGGGAATGGTTTGGCCGGCGGTCTCTTTCAGGGAGGTCATACTGACTTTTTGAAGTCCGCAAGGATTGATCCATGTGAAGTGAGTCAGGTCCAGGTTGACGTTCAAGGCCATGCCGTGAAAAGAGATGCCTTTGCGAATGGCGATACCGATGCTGCCGAGTTTGGCAGCACCGATCCAGACACCCCGGTTCAAAGGGTTGCGTCCAGCCTCAATATCGAATGCTGCGGCAGTCTTGAGCATGATCTCTTCGAGGGCCGACACGAGGTCGGTGACGCTCAAGCGGGCACGCTGAATATCCATGAGCGGATAAGCCACCAACTGGCCGGGGCCGTGGTAGGTAATGTCCCCGCCGCGTTCCACCTGGACCAGGTCGATCGCTTCCTTTTCAAGCAAGGCTTTGGAAACACACAGGTTTTCAAGGCCGCCGTTGCGTCCCAGCGTGTAGACCGGGGGGTGCTCAAGCACCAGGATGACATCGGGTTTCAGGAGTCCTTCCGATTTCAACCGTACGATCTCCTGCTGCAGTTTCCAGGCTTCCCGGTACCCGGTCAGGGGCAATTCAACATATAGACAGGGGCTATTTTCCATTTTTACATGCTTCACAGCGGCGAAGCCGCGTCCAGTAAAATTGCTTCCAGCGATTTTATCCGGCCAGGCACGGCTTCCGGGCGGCGGTGGTTTCGTCCAGGCGGCGCACTTTCGGATTGACCGGTGCTTTTCTGAGACGTTCGGGTTTTTCCGCTGCTTCTGCAGCAATGGATATCAATGCATCCACAAGCTGGTCGAGGTTTTCCTTGGGCTCAGTTTCCGTCGGCTCCACCATGATGGCCCCCTGCACCACCAGCGGGAAATAGATTGTCGGAGGGTGGAACCCGTAATCAATAAGGCGCTTGGCAATATCGAGGGTGGTCACCTTGTACTGTTGCTGGTGTTTGTCGGTAAACACACACTCGTGCATACAGGGTTTGTCGTAGGGCAGATGATAGACCCCCTTGAGCCGCTCTTTGATATAGTTAGCGCTCAAAACAGCAAACTGGCTGGCTTTTTTCAGGTCGGCACCCATGGATAGAATATAGGCATAAGCCCTGATCTGGATACCGAAGTTTCCGTAGAATGCGTGGATCTTGCCGATGGATTCAGGCCGGTCATCGGACAGCCGGTATTGATCTTCGTGCCTGATCACGCGGGGAACCGGTAGAAAAGGTTCTATCTCCCGGGTGACGCAGACCGGGCCGCTTCCAGGCCCGCCGCCGCCGTGCGGTGTCGAAAAGGTTTTGTGCAGGTTAAGGTGGAGCACGTCTACCCCCAGATCGGCCATGTTGACGATACCCATGACGGCGTTCATGTTGGCGCCGTCCGCGTATACGAGACCACCCTTGGCGTGAACGATGGCGGCTACCTGGCGGATGTTGTCTTCAAACAACCCCAGCGTGTTGGGGTTGGTGATCATAATGCCGGCCGTATCCTCGTCCATCTGTCCGGCCACGGTTTCCGGATCGAGGATTCCCTCTTTATTGGAGTTGACCGGTATAGACTTGTATCCGCACAGTGCCGCACTGGCCGGGTTTGTTCCGTGGGCCGTATCCGGTATGAGAATTTTAGAACGTTTTTGATGTTTACGTTTGTGAAATGCATAAAAAATCAGCATTCCGGTCAACTCCCCCTGTGCACCGGCGGCGGGTTGCAGCGTAACCGCGGGCAGGCCAGTGACCTCAGCCAGATACCGTTCCAGGTCATACATGATCTTCAAGGTTCCCTGGGCCAACTGCGGCGGCAGAAGCGGGTGCGCCTGTGCCAGCCCGGGCAAAGACGCCTGCCTTTCGTTGGTTTTGGGATTGTATTTCATGGTGCAGGACCCCAGGGGATACATGCCGGTGTCGACGCCGAAATTCCAGGTCGACAGCCGGGTGTAATGCCGGACGACATCGACTTCACTTAAATCAGGAAAATCGGGGCCTTGGCCCTCCAGAGCGCTGTCCAAAGGGGACAAATCGATATCTCTGCGCGGGAGTGAAAATCCGGATCGGCCCTTTTTTCCAATTTTCCAGAGCAGGGGTTCATTGAGAATCAAGCCGGTTGTTCCAACGGCGTTTTTCATGATGTCACCTCCTTTACCAGCAGGTCCATGTCTTCCCTGTCCATGGTTTCCGTAACACACAGCAGGTAATGGTTCTTGAGTTCGGGGTAATAGGAAACAAGCGGCAGGCCCGCCACGATTTTTTTCGATATCAGCCGACCATAGGTCTCCGGGGAATCGCCCGGGAACCGCACCACAAACTCGTTGAATGTGGGTGCGGAAAAAGGTGTGTCGAACCCGGCGTGGGCCAGCGCCCCTTTAAGGTAGGCGGATTTATCCCGGTTCAGGCAGGCCAGTTCGCGTATGCCCGTCCCGCCGAGAGCGGCCATATACATGGCTGCGGCGGTTGCACAGAGCCCCTGGTTGGAGCAGATGTTGGAGGTCGCTTTTTCCCTGCGGATATGCTGTTCGCGTGTAGACAACGTCAGAACAAAACCCCTCCTGCCGTCCAGGTCTTTTGTCTGCCCGACCAGCCGTCCGGGCATGTTGCGCAGGTAGGCCTTTTTTGCGGCGAACATGCCCAGACCAGGACCGCCAAAAGACCGGGGGATGCCCAGGCTCTGCCCTTCGCCGCAGGCGATATCCGCCCCGAGACTGCCCGGGCTCTTTAGCAGCCCATAGGCCAGGGGCTCGGTAAAAGAGACGACCAGCATGGTTTTCGGGTCGGCATGAACCTTTTTTGCCAGGGATTCGATATCTTCAATGCAGCCGAAAAAATTGGGGGACTGAATGGCGATGCCGGCACATGCATCCAGGTCTGTGACTTGGGACAAGTCGGTTCGGCCGTTTTTAAGATAGGGCAGCTCCACGATGTCATATCCGGTCGGTTCGAAATAGGTTCGGACCACCTGCCGGTAGAGCGGATGGCACAAGCTGGAGATATAGATTTTTTTGCGTCGGGTTACGCGTACGGCCATCAACAGCGCTTCGGCCAGGCCGGATGCGCCGTCGTACATGGATGCGTTGGCCACGTCGAGCCCCAGCAGCCGGGTTGTCAGTGTCTGGTATTCGTAAATAGCCTGCAGGGTTCCCTGGCTCACCTCGGGTTGGTAGGGTGTGTAGGAGGTAAGGAACTCGGATCTGGCAAGAAGTTGTTTCACGGCTTCGGGAATGTAGTGGTCATAGCTTCCGGCTCCCATGAATACGAGGTATTCCGGACAAACCGCCATTTCAGATGCAAGTCGTTCCATGTGTTTATTGAGTTCCCACTCAGTCATGGCCCCAGGAAGGTCGAGATCGTCTTTGCGCAGGCAGTCTGCCGGGATCGATGCAAACAGGTCTTCCAGGCTGTTCGCACCGATGGTTGCGAGCATTTGAGCGACATCGTCATCTGTGTGGGGTAAATATCTCATGGCCTTATCCTTTCAGCATGTCAAGGTAAGCGTCCTTCATCATGAGTCCGTCCATTTCCGACACATCTGCCGGCTTGATCTTTATCATCCAGCCGCCGGTGTAGGGTTCATTGTTGACCAGTTCCGGGGTGTCCTCCAGGTTCTCATTAACGCCGGTCACCTCACCGCTCAATGGGATGAACAGTTCGGATACCGCCTTTACCGACTCGACGGTCCCGAATTCCTGCCCCTTGTCAAAGGTGTCCCCGACCTGGGGCAGTTCAACGAATACCACGTCCCCAAGCTGGTCCTGAGCGTAGTCGCAGATGCCGATGGTGACCTCGTCGTTGTCCAGCTTGGACCACTCGTGATTTCCTGCATACTTCAGGTCGTCGGGGAAATTGAGTTCACTGATTTCTTTCATGCCGGTCCTCCTGTATTATCCGTTTTATTATGCTTAAGGTGGATGGTTAAAGATTATTATTTGCCACGAAGACACCAAGACGCCAAGAAAAAAATATTCTGCTATCTTAGCAGTTGATGCAGCTTCTGAATTTCATCTTCGAACTCTGTCACGGAAAAGCAGTATTGCATATCGACAAACTGTTTCCTGAATGCAGCAACGTCTTTGCTTACGGTCCGGCCGTGGACAATGACATCGTGGATGAACCCGGCAAGCGCCTCGAAATGGGCGGGCTGCATGCCGAAGCGGGTCATCTCCTGCACGCCCATTCTGAGGGAGCCGGATGCAGTAAACCCTTCCTCCTCGGGTGCTGCCTGGTAGTTGACGATGATGTTGTTTTTTTCCAGCCGATCGGCGATTTCGGGCCCCTTGGCATAGCCGACATTGAGAATGACCTGATGGGTCTGGGTGAAGGAAATGTCCGGGTCTCCGGCAACATCCAGACCGCACGTGTTCAGTGCCACGGCAAATGCTCTGGCATTGCGGATGATATTTTCCTGGTATTCGTTCTTATAGTGGTTCAACTCGTATGTCGCCATCAGCAGCCCCAGCAGGGTTCCCAGGTGATGGTTGCTGACGCTTCCGGGAAAGGCCCGGCGCCGGATGGCCAACCATAGATCATATTCGGGATCCGGTTCGTTGAACCGGGCACCGATAATACCTCTCTGGGTGCCGAAAAAGGTTTTGTGGGTCGAACCGGTTACAAGATCGGCCCCCTCTTCAAAGGGCCGTTGAAAGTGGGGGCCGATGAGCCCCAGCACATGGGCCATGTCGTACATGATGGTGCAGTCCAGGGCCAGCGCGTCGACCATGGCCCGAATATCGGCAACGGGCTCATGGTGAAGCGTCATGCTCTTACCGAAAATAATCAGCTCGGGTCGATGTATTTCCAGAAGTTTGGCACAGGCGGGCACATCGATTTTATAGGGGTTTTCCGGTAAAACCGGAAAGTTGACCACGGCGGGCTTTTCGGTCTTTGGATCCCGGGCCACGAAATCGCGCAGAGCCCCCATGGGTTGAGCACTGAGGTGTCCTCCGCGAATGATGTGGTTGTTCATTACCTTGCGGATCCGCCGTTGTTCACTCTTCCGGTCGACCCGGTTGAGGTAGTCCACCAGGGCGCTGAAAACCGCGGTATTGGCCATCTGCCCGGATATCAGCCTGGTTTCAACTTCCGGGCACCCCAGGTAATCGCGCAGTTCCTCCTCCAGGCGTTTTTCCACGTTTTCGATAAAATCCGTGGCCTGGTAATAAAAAACCTCGGCTTCGCTGAAAGCCATAACTTGCTTATGTTCGGCATATCGGCCGCACGGGTCCATAACGGAGAGCAATCGGGTTACGGCGGACTGGGTCTGCTCCGACGGTATCAGGTTGATACATTCTTTTTGTCGCCAGGACGTATTCCGGATCGCCTGGTCCAGGATGGAGCGGGCCTTGGTGACGGTTTTTGCTTCAGGGGTGCTTGTTTTTTCACTGTGGAGCCGGTCCCAGGGTATGGCCCGGGCAAAAGGCGGAGCCTCGCTGCGCATGTGGAAGGGCACGACAACCGCCTGGATGCGCCGCCCTCTCATTTCAATTTCGAGGGTGTCGCCTTCACTGATGCTGCTGTCCAATAGGGCCAGGCTTATTCCCCTGAGACTGTGCTCGTCCGTAAGTACGGATGCAATCCCCTCACCACGGGTATGCCAGTAGGGTACCATGGTACCGCTGGTGACGTAGCCGGCATGTTCATCATTGTTAAAGATTTTATAACCGGCTCGGGCAACGCCCTTACCCTTGAGCGCCACCGGCATAATCAGCCGGGGAAGGTCCTGGATGGCGGAATAATCGCGGTCAAAAATTTTTTTCAATGATGTGAACTGCATTTCAAGGGCGGCCCGGCCTATGAACTCGCCTTTGAGGGGTGAGAAACTGACCGCAAACCGGGAAAGAGGCATGGCAAAAACCGGTATTTCGGAACTTTGCGGGTCCTCACCCAGTTCATGCCCGTAAAGGGGCAGGGCGGCCTCGAGTCTGAGGGTGTCACGGGCACCCAATCCCACGGCGTGAGCGCCTTTTTCGATCAGGATATCCCATATTTTCAAAGCATCTGCATTTTCTACAAAAAGTTCGAAACAGATCGGCTCCCCGGTGTAGCCGGTACGTGCCAGAAGAACCTCCGCCCCGGCCAGGGTGGCGATACTCAGCTTGTTTCTCAGCGGATCGGGCAGGAGACCTGAGTCGATCAATGTGGACAACATATCTTTGGAGCGCGGCCCCTGCAGGCTCAGCATAGCCGTTTCAAAGGTCCGGTCGATCATCTCTACATCACCGATTTTTTCAGCATGAACCTGCAGATGGTCCCAGTCTTTTACCCGGTTGGAGGCGTTGACCACCAGCAGATACTCCTCCTCCACGAACCGGTACAGGTAGGCATCGTCCAGGGCACCGCCCTGTTCGTTGGGGATGATCGTATACTGGCTCTCCCCGACATCCAGTGCATCCGCATTGTTGGACAATACATGCTGCAGGAACGGCAGCCTGTTATTTCCGCGGATAATAAAACGTCCCATGTGCGAGACGTCGAATAGGCCGGCCTGTTTGCGCGTGGCCAGGTGTTCCTGTACAATGCCTGATGGGTACTGCACCGGCATTTCCCAGCCGCCGAATTCGACGATCTTGGCACCGAGCGCCACATGCCGGTCATATAAAATGGTTCTGGGCAGTGCTTCCATGGTAGCCATCTCCTTTTTTTCAATTACAGTATATAAGGTACTTTCAGATTATAGCTCTTATAAACCACGAATGTTTCCACAGATTGAACGTCCTGCAGACGGGCCATCTCTTCGGTGTAAAATTCCAGCAACCCGCAACCTTCTTTGAGCAGCACCATTATTAATATAATTAATAGATATTGCAATAATTGATGGTAAATCTATTGAAATGATCAAGAACGGTCGATTTTATGCTTATCCAGGTAAAAGATGGCAGGTTGTCTGGCGACAGCATTCTGCTATTTCGGTGTCGTTGTTCTGGTGGTCCCGCTCCAGGTGGAAATTCAGCCAGGAAGAGGTGTGGTTCAGTTCCCACATACGCGGTGGCACGCACCCGGTGCACATCTCCTCGATCTTTTTTTGTGACGCCAACCGCTTGTGGGCACGGAACCAGACACACCGCTTATCGGTGTTTACTTCGCACATACCGTGAAGGCTGCCGCCACAGGCTCCATTGCGGGTATGTTTGGGGCAGCCGGACTCGGGGCACAGAAACCCCACGTGCTGGATGGCGCAATCGCCGCAGTGCTGACATCCGAGCAGCATGCGTTTAATGGGGTGCTCGGCCAGGTACATGAGCAACCGTCCTGTTTTGCTGCGGTCCAATGTCTTACAAGCGGTTCGATAAATAGGCGCCAACCTGGCATCGGCGTTGAAAAACACGTTGTGGGCATGTTGCATCACTATGTAGAGCAATTTTTCGGAAAACGCCAACGGCTTTGATCCCTGATCAAATACGGGTGTTTTCACCGGGTGCGGCGGCGTCTCCTGAAAGGCGTAGAACCCCTTGGGTTGAGGGTGGTTGAATTCGGGGAGGAATGTTTTCCAATCGTCTTTGATTTCTTCCATACGATCCAAAATCAATCCCACGGATTCGAAATCACGATGAATGCCGCCGATGTGAACACCTCGATATCCCAACCCCCGCAGCACCACTCCCAGGCGGGCTGCCCGTTCAATCGCACTTTTTTGACCGGCTTGTTTATTCTGCCATTCTTTTTGTACGGTCAGTAGCAGCGGGTCGGAGACCACGGCACCCGGTACGCGGCCTTGGTTCATGATGGCCGCGACCCGGGGGGAGAGCATGTAAACCGACCCGAGGGTGGGGACCTCGATTCCCATATGGCGTTGGACACCGATCAGTTCATGGAATTTACCGGCATCATAACCCAATTGGGTTATCATAAACCGGGCACCGGCCGCCACTTTGCGGCTCATTTTGGTGTATTGGGCAACGCATTCCCCTTCCATTTTTTTAAACGGGGAGATAGCGCAACCGGCAAAAAAACCGTCAGGGTCGCCGGCGGCATGTATGCGTTTGCTGAGAAGTGTGAACAGGATCTGCAGGTTGACCGAGTCCAGGTCAAACACCGGCGCCCCCTGCCCGCCAAAACCCATTCCGGAATAGTCTCCGGTAATGGCCAGGATATTTTTCATGCCGATCATGGCCAGCTGCAGGGCCCGGCTTTCCATGCCCACACGATTCATGTCCCGGCAGGTAAAATGAACGATGACGTCCATGCCGATGGAAAATATGCGGTAGCCGATGGCATCGGGGCTCAAGGACGGGTTGCCGCCGGGGTTGTCGGTAATGGAAACAGCAGATACGCGCCCATCCGAAAAGGCTTCCCTGGCAATGCCCATGACGGTATCCACAGACCTCCCGGTGGATTCCCGCCCAGGCACCAGTTCCAGAGTTACGACGAATTGCTCCGGGTCCAGAATGTCGGTTTGAAAAATACGCAGCATAAACGTTCAAGACCTCGATATAAGGTTTATTCCAGAATTAAAAACCTGGTCCGTTGGGCCAGGTCAGAGCCATTAGGCTCTGCCAAAAAAAATAATTTAAAGTGTCAAGTGATCTAAAATTATAAGTGATCTAAAGTTGATGAATCGCTATGCTCTGCCATTTATAAAAAAAGATAGAATTCCTTAACTTTAGGCACTTTAGTTCACTTTAGCTCACTTTAGACACTCATCTGTTATGGCGTAGATACTCCCTTCCAGGGAGCATCCAGTGCCGGGCCCTCTTGCCCCGGGTATCTACTTACTGCCATGTTGTTTATGTAACAAACGTATACCATGCTTAGCTTATAACCGCTATATAATCAATACGTCTCAATATGGGGCATGGGGATTAGGTGGTATGCAGGGTCCAAGGATCCTCGAATCCTAACTCCCTTTTTAAGCCACCGGCTCTGCCGGTGAGAATTGAAAAGGTTCTACCGATCCGGTGAGGATTGCAATGTAATCAAAGCCTTCAATGGTGCTAAGCCGGAGGCTTA
>JAFDAT010000312.1 GCA_019313725.1 Deltaproteobacteria bacterium | reverse complement strand
AGGATAAAATCATCACGGTTCACATGAAGGCCTATTCAGCACTTTCAGGCACCTATCCGCTTAAATTCTACGGCACCCCCCACAACCTGATAGCCATTGAAGACATGCTCGGCATAGCCCGGGAAACCGGCGTCAGCATGCAGCTTTCGCATTTGATATTCGTTGGCGAGCGGACTTGGAAGTCCTATGAAAAGGCCTTTGAACTGATCGACCAGGCCATCCAGGATGGTGTCGACGTCAAATTCGATACCTACGCCTATCACTGCGGCGTTTCCCACATCAATGTGGTCTTACCGGAATGGTTCCTGGCCCGCATCCCCGAAGTATTCAACAGTCGCTGGGCTCTCCTCAAACTCCGGGGCGAACTGACCCTGATCAAGAATCTGCTGGGTTTTGGCTATGAAGACATTCAGATCACCAAGGCCAATCACCCGGATCTCGAACAATATAACGGCCGGTTTTTGAAAGACATTGCCCGAAGGCGCGACATGGGCGAATTCGAAAACTTTATCGATTTTGTTCAGAAGTCCAACGGCACCGCTGCGGTCCTGAACCACCGCTACAGCAACCTGGACCAGGTCAAGGCCATGATTCAACACCCGGCCTCCCTGTTCCAGACCGATGCCACGGTTCACCTGGAGGGTGTGCAGAATCCGGCCGCCTTTGGTAACTTTCCCAGAATCCTGCAATATGCCCGTGATGATGATCTACTCAGCCTCGAAGAGGTCATTCACAAGATGAGCGGGGCCTCGGCGGACCGGTTTGGTATCCAGGACAGGGGTACCCTGGTGAAAAATAACGCCGCTGATATCATGGTTTTCGACTGGCACCATGTCAAAGACAATAACACCGATATCAAAACGGCCGAAACACCCAGCGGGATCGATTATGTGTTCATCAACGGCACACTGGCCCTCGATCAGGGTAAAATCAACACCGGAACCAGACCCGGGGCCGTCCTTTAAAACTCAACATATCGTTTATCGGGGTCGGACCAACCCAATATTATGAAGAAAAGGCTGCCGAAAACTCCAATTACCCATATCAGGCTGGAGCTGCCATTACTATCGTACCAGAAATGGCGCCGAGATTGATCTGGTCATTGACGGACCCTTTGGCACGTTGCCAATTGAAATAAAGATAGGCAGCACGGTAAAAAAGCACCATCTACAGCCGCTGAAGAACTTCATGGCTAAGAACAATATTCCCGTGGGGATTCTCATCAACAACGCTGATGGCGTTCAGGTTGTCACCGATAACATCGTTCAAATACCGGCAACTTTGCTATAGCTGAGTTAGTTAGTTCTTGGGATCGGACCTATACTGTTGTTATACGTAATAGGGAACATCGTGTAGAAAGTGTTTACTGTTTAACATTCAATATGAGACTTACATGATATGCCCAAATTAGCAAGATTGGATGCCCCTGGCGCGTTGTATCATGTCCCCTATTTCCAGCTTCAAACCGGATCAGGATATTTCCAATTAGCAGGGACTTCCGACAGCGGAAGAACCGTTATATCCTCAGACAACCGATAACGTTGCTTTCCGGGATATATAACCCAGAGATGCTCTAAGGCCAAGTCGTTCATCACGATTGACATGGACCGTGTTTTTCTGGGTGCATCGGCATATTTAAACTCCATACCCCACCGTCGCCCCCCGTGCCTCCAGAACAAGTCGAGCTCTGAACCTGAATGAATTTTCCAATAATAAAAATTTTCGCTACTTTTGCCGATGCTTCGGCATGCGCACTCCAACGCAAAACCTTCCCAGGAGGCACCTAGTTTCGGATGGACGTTGAGTTGCTCGAAATTCTCAATATTCATGAGCCAGTGGAAAAGACCGGAATCCCGCAAATATAGTTTTGGCGATTTGACCTGACGCTTTTTCAGGTTTTCCTGCCATGGCAGCAAACAACGCACCATAAAAGTTCCTTCCAGAATATCGACATACTTGCGGACAGTCATGTCCGAAATTCCAAATGACCGGCCTAACTCGGAATAGTTGAATACCTGCCCATGATAATGCGCCAGCATGGCCCAGAACCGCCGGAGGGTACGCGCAGGAATGTTGATACCGAGCTGCGGGATATCTCGTTCTAAAAACGTGGCAATGTAGTTCTCTCGCCACAGGTAACTATGGATTTCGTTTACAGCCAGATAGGAATCCGGCATTGTGCCTCTAATCCACAACCAGTTGATGTTTTCGCGTCCGATATCATGAAAACTAAATCCATCAAGATGATAGAATCCAATCCGCCCTGCAAGTGATTCTGAGCTCTGACGAATCAGGTCACGTGACGCACTCCCCAGTATCAGATATTTCTGCTCCAGCCTGTTATCCACAAGGTAGCGTAACAGTGAAAACAGTTCCGGTATCCGCTGTATTTCATCGATAACAATCATGCCCTTCAGGTTTTCCAAAGCAATTTGAGGATTATCCAGACGCGCTTCATCTCGAGGATTTTCAAGGTCAAAATAGTGATTAAACCTGAAATCGCGTGCCAGGGTTGTCTTTCCACATTGGCGAGGTCCCAATATTGCCGTAACCGGAAAAGCGTCAATATATGTATTTATCGCTTTTTCATCAATTGGACGTGCAATTTTTTTCATAAAGAGTTTATAGCCCATTTAGACATGAAATATCAAGCTTTTTATATGATTTTTCGCCTGAAGATATTCGTAGACGTATGAGGACGGAATGGGTCGGGTGGAAATACTTAGAATCAATACAGAAAATCGAATACTCGGTGATGGCGATTTTGTCAAACAGGTTATATCGGTGGGGCCACGATAAATACCACCAACCCGATGAGCAAAGACAATTTGCGAGATCTGCGATCCGTAACCAGGCCGGCGCATTAACATAACCGGCAAGGGATTTCGAAGGATAATTCCTGCTCAACGAGGAAAACGTCAATCTATACCAACTGAGATAAGAAAGTTCGTGCGGGTACTTTTATGGGGTAATCGTACACAAAGCAGTCAACTTTTTCAAATTCGGCGTCTGCTACAACCTGAAATGCATGCTTCGCACCGATTCTAGTCTGGAAATATGCCAGGCTTTTGGAAAGTGGGCGTGTCTGTGATGATTTTGCCTCTACAATGAACCAAGGATGGCCGTCCTTACACACCAGGAAATCAACTTCACGTTTGTCTTTTGTTCTTAAAAAATAGAGGCCATATTCACCCAAGCCCAAATCCTGCCACCATGTAACTGCCTTAAAAAGATGGCATGCGACCAGGTTTTCAAAACGAGCTCCCGGGTCATCAACCATCGCCCAGTCCATCAAGTATATTTTAGGTTCTTTAAGCAAGCTACGGGAAACATTCCGGGTCCAAGGCCGCAGCATGAAGCTGTAATAAAGTGATTCCAATACTTCGATCCACCTGCGGATAGAATCCTGGGAGGCCCTTATTTTTCGGGCCAGAGATGCATAATTGAGCAACTTTCCTGACTGCTGTCGAATAAACTCGGCCAAAAGTTCAACCTGCCCGACTTCGTTAATTCGGGTTACATCCCGCAGATCCTCTCTGAATAACAATTTTAATCGAGTTTGTTTCCAGCGGTTAAAAAAACGAACATTGTGTTTTAAAAAAGGTTCTGGAAAACCTCCGAAGCGTTCCAAGAACTCGTAATCCGACTTGCTGACAAAATGAGGTAGACTGATCTCCCCTTCAGGTATTTTTTGATGGGCCAACTCCGCTATTGACAATGGATGCATGCGGTACAGAAAATAGCGCCCCATCAGACTGTCAGCCCCCTTACGATAGACATCGAGCCGAGAGCTTCCGGTCACTACAATATTGAACCGTCCCCCGGCATATGAATCATAAAACCCTTTCAAAAAATTGCGCCAGTGGGGATATTTGTGGAGCTCATCAAAAACAATTGCACGGGATTTCGATATGCCGATCTTTTCAGCCATGGCAGCCGGCCCTTGCAGAAAAAGGCGGCGATCACTTTCATTATCCCAGTTGAAATAGTGATGGTCTGCTGTAAAATTGGTGCAGGTCGTCGTCTTGCCAACCTGGCGTGGACCGGCAAGAAAGGCCATCTGTCTATCATGCTTAAAATGCTCTAGCAGCAATGCTTCATATCTGCGTTTCATGAAAGTAAGCCTATCCTAGAAACCATTCAATGTCAAGACTATTACACGATATTTCGTGGAATAGTCGCGACTGTTACACGATGCCCCTTGGAATAGCCTACAGGTTAAGAAATATTGCAGACGGTTCGTATTTGATACTCAGCCAGGCCTCCGGCACAAGAAAATCTCCCCGATGCGGGATATGAAGTCTGCCCGATTCACACCTTCAACCCGGACCGGCTCCAGGATCATTTTTCCAACGTCCGACTGATGAAAGATGGTGGAAAATTCAAATTGTAGTGTTGTAGTGAATAACCTTGAAGCGTTGACAGGATCACCAGAGTTTTTCCAACCCCTTGTGCCGAATGGGATTCATTATTTTGGTTCCTTTGAGCGTGTATTGTTCATTGCCATTATAAAAGACGAAACCTTGAGCACATTTATCACGTGCTACTGCCTTGAACTTATCAAGCCCTTTTAAAAATTCAGGCGTAAACGTTGCGGCCGATTTAATTTCAATTGGGATTAATTTCCGCGCCTCCCTGACCAAAAGATCAACTTCATTGCCATGCGTATCCCTGTA
>JAFDAT010000026.1 GCA_019313725.1 Deltaproteobacteria bacterium | reverse complement strand
GATGTTCAGCGTTGGATGTTCGATGTTGGGCGTTCATCTATTGAATATGCATTCACGCGTACGCAAACACGATCTTATCTTTTTTCACATCCACCACGACCTTGCCGCCCTTTTCAAGGCGGCCAAACAGAATTTCATCCGACAGGTGGTCTTTGATTTCGGATTGAAGCAATCGGGCCAGCGGCCGGGCACCGTACTGGGGGTCGTGGCCCTGTTCGGCCATCCACCTGCGTGCTTCGGGGGTGATGACAATCTCCACTTTTTTGGCATTCAACTGGTCGTTGAGTTCACGGACAAATTTATCCACGATCATCTCCATGGTGTCCACCGTCAACGAATTGAACGTAATGATGCCATCCAAACGGTTTCTGAACTCAGGGTTGAAAATTTTTTCTATGGCTTTTTTGCTCTTGAAGGCTATCTCTTTCTGCGGATCACCGAAACCGATGGTCTGAGCACTCATTTCACGCGTGCCCGCATTCGACGTCATCATAATGATGACATTGCGAAAATCGGCCTTTTTACCGTTGTTGTCGGTCAGTGTAGCATGATCCAACACCTGCAGCAGGATATTGAACAGATCTTCGTGAGCCTTCTCGATCTCGTCGAGAAGCAACACGGAATAGGGATTCTTGCGGATATCGTCCGTCAGCAGTCCACCCTGGTCGAAACCGATGTAGCCCGGCGGCGCACCGATAAGGCGGGCAACGGCATGTTTTTCCATGTATTCACTCATGTCGAAACGCAGGAATTTGACTCCCAGATTCTTGGAAACCTGCAGGGCAACTTCCGTCTTCCCCACCCCCGTCGGCCCTGTAAAAAGAAACGATCCAATGGGATGTCCCGGGATACCCAGGCCTGCCCGTGAACGTTTGATCGACGTTACCAGCGAGGCGAGCGCCTCATCCTGCCCGTAAACATGCTGCTTCAGGCGATCCTCCAGCGTGGCCAGTTTCGCTTTATCCGGTGTCGATACGCTCTGGGTGGGAATTCTGGCCATCTTGGCCACAATCTTCTCGATATCGGCAGGATTGATCTTTTTCCTGGTCCTTGATCCCACAAGCCTTACATAGGCACCGGCCTCGTCAATGACATCGATGGCCTTGTCCGGCAGGTAGCGGTCATTGAGATATTTTGACGACAAATCAACGGCAGCCTTGAGGGACGCATCGGTATAACGAATATGATGATGGGCTTCATAACGTTCCCTGAGACCCTTCAGGATTTTAACACTCTGCCCGATCGACGGTTCGGGAATCTCGATTTTTTCGAATCTCCTTGAAAAAGCCCTGTCTTTTTCGAAATGATTCTTGTACTCCTCGAATGTTGTCGAACCGATGCATCGCAGGTCACCCCTACCCAGGACCGGTTTGAGGATATTGGAGGCATCCATGGAACCGGAACTGGTCGCTCCGGCACCCACGATTGTATGGATCTCATCGATGAAAAGAATGGCGTTTTTGATTTTTTTCAGCCTGCTGATAACCCCTTTGAGCCGCTGCTCGAAATCGCCACGAAATTTCGTGCCCGCCAGCAGTGCTCCAAGGTCGAGAGCGTAAATCTCCACATCCTTCAGGATATCAGGCACGCTGCCATCATGTATCTTCTGTACCAACCCCTCGGCCAGGGCGGTTTTGCCTACGCCCGGGTCTCCCACAAAAACCGGATTATTCTTTCTTCTGCGGCAGAGTACCTGCATGGTGCGTTCAAGTTCGATCTCTCGCCCGATGAGCGGATCGAGCTTGCCCATGGCTGCGTGTTCTATCAGGTTGACGGTATATTGTTCCAGGGGATCTGTTTTTTTCTTTTTCCCGGCTTTGGTGGTTTTTGAAGATCTTCCGCTACCACTTTCAGCAAGCGGTAAAGGAAGGGTATGCGAAATATAGGTCAACACATCAAGGCGGTCGATCCCTTCGGATTTCAGGTAACTCTGGGCATGCGATTCTTTTTCCTGAAATATGGAAGCCATAATGTCTCCGATGGCAACCTCCTGTTTCTCGGCGGAACGCGCATGGTTGACAGCCCTCTGGATGACACGCTGGAACCCGATGGTCTGCTGGAGCACATACTCGCTCTCCTCGGGAAGACGTTCCATGCGTTCCTCGAAGAATTTTTCCAGTGATTTTTTCAGGTTGTCGACATTACCGCCGCATTTTTCAACAATATCGATGCCGGTTTCGTCATGCAGGACGGCAAACAGCACGTGTTCCACGGAAACATATTCATGCCGACTATTCTCTTTCCATCGAACACTTAAGCGGAAAACCGTTCTCACGCGCCAGGCGTTCAACGGCATCCACTTTGGTCTCAGCTATTTCATAAGGATACATGCCACAGAGCCCGACGCCTTTTTTGTGTACATTGAGCATGATGCGCGTCGACGTTTCCACGGACTTATTGAACACATACATCAGAATTTCGATGACGAACTGCATGGTTGTATAGTCATCGTTGTGCAGCAGAACACGATAGAGAGGCGGTTCTTCGGTTTCCTCTTGAACCTCCTCGGCAACGTCTTCTAAGCTTTCCGGTTTTTCCATGTGGCCCATGGGTCTATTGCCATAAATTTTCATGTTCAGATTCGTAAAACCAAGCTGCCTGCTTTAATAACTATAAGCATCGCGGGTGGTCTTTGTAAAGGGGTGCCGATGCCTAAGGGTCCGTATCTATCACCGGCTGCAGGACAACTCGATCACTTCAGCCTCCATCCGATCCCCCTGGATCTTCAAAATGGCCAGGCTGATGGGATAGTTCTTTCGCCTGTGGCCTGCACTGCCGGGGTTCAACAGGAGAACACCCTCTTGAGTTTCCACGTGCGGCCTGTGCGTGTGGCCGAAGATAACGGCATGAAATTTTCCTTCAGCGGGGTCGACATCGATGTGGGCAGGATCGTGAACCAGAAAAAAACGCTTGCTCCCGATCTTCACCGCTCGCGATGCAGGGATATCGGAGACCCAAGCGCCATAATCCATGTTGCCCCTCACCGCAAGGACCGGTGCTATCGCCTGCAATTCTTCGAGGATATCATCCCCTCCGATGTCTCCGGCGTGCAGAATCAGTTCCACCCCCTGAAATGTTTTTAAGACCTCGGGACGCAACAGGCCGTGGGTGTCGGAAATGACGCCGACGGTCAGGCTGCTTTTAGCCATTGGTTTATGGTTTTTGGTTGTCATTTATCCTTCGGATGTTATTTGGCCTGCGGCCGTAATTTGTGTTGCACACGTCATTTGCCTGTGTAGGAACAAATCGAATAATGGAACTAATTTATGATCTTCCCATGGCAGCAACCATGGTCACCATCAAGTGTTCGCGCGCTATCGCCCACAGCATTTTTTAAACTTTTTACCACTGCCGCAGGGGCACGGCGCATTGCGTCCCACTTTTTTTTCCGATCGCTTGGCCGGTTTTTTCTTGGGTTTTTCGCCTTCCCCGCCGGAAAATATCAGATTCTGCTCCTTGGGTTTGTGCAATTCTTCGAGTTCGTCCGGCTCGGCCAACTGGATTCGGAAAAGAATCGAAAGGGTTTCCTCCTGGATACGGGCGATCATATCCTGGAACATCTCGAAACCTTCTTTTTTATAAATGAGCAGCGGGTTCTGTTGGGCATATCCCCTGAGCCCGATACCCTCTTTCATGTGATCCATGCTTAGAAGATGATCCTTCCATAGATTATCCACCGTCTGTAGCATGATATAGCGCTCCAGGTTTCTGAACTCTCCGGCACCGATCAATGTTTCCTTTTCCCGGTAAGCCGATATCGCCGCTTCACCGATCATCTGGGCCAGCCCTTCCCCGGTCAGCCCGTCCAAGGTATCCTCCTCTATCTGCCCCAGTCGCAGGTTAAACTGTTTGAATACAACCTCATCCATGCCTTTGAAATCCCATTCTTCAGGGAGCGCGCGTTCATCCGCGAAGAGTCCGGCGATTTCCGCCGCCCTGTCAAAAATGATTTCCTCCAGATAAGATTCAAGGCTCTTCCCGAAAAGGGCTTCACGGCGCTGTTTGTAGATCACTTCCCGCTGCTGATTCATGACATCGTCATATTCCAGAAGATGCTTACGAATATCGAAATTGTGCCCTTCCACCTTGGCCTGGGCATTTTCTATGGCACGGCTGATCAGGTTGTGTTCAATGGGTTCCCCCTCTTCCATGCCCAGCTTTTCCATGATTCCCGTAATGCGTTCGCCACCGAAGATACGCAGCAGATCGTCTTCAAGGGCCAGAAAAAAGCGGGATGACCCCGGATCGCCCTGCCTGCCGGAGCGCCCCCTCAGCTGGTTGTCGATTCTGCGGCTTTCGTGTCTTTCCGTACCCAGAATGTGAAGTCCGCCCAATTCGGTCACGCCCTCCCCCAGGACAATATCCGTCCCGCGGCCGGCCATATTGGTGGAGATGGTCACGGATCCCTTTTGGCCGGCCATGGCGATAATTTCCGCCTCGCCTTCATGGTTTTTGGCATTCAGCACCGAGAGCTGGATACCCCTCTTTTTCAGTTTCCGGCTTAAATCTTCGGATATGTCGATAGAGATGGTTCCCACCAGAACCGGCTGACCCTTGGCATTCAGCTCCACGATTTCATCCATGACCGCTTCGAATTTTTCTCGGCGTGTCTTGTAGATGACGTCCGGGTAGTCCTCGCGCACCATGGGCTTGTTTGTGGGTATGACGGTCACGTCCAGATCGTATATCTTTTTAAACTCTGCGGCTTCGGTGTCGGCGGTGCCGGTCATGCCCGATAGCTTGTTATACATGCGGAAATAGTTCTGAAAGGTGATGGTCGCCAGGGTCTGGTTCTCATTCTCGATTTTAACGTTCTCTTTTGCTTCCAGCGCCTGGTGAAGCCCTTCACTGTATCGCCGCCCGGGCATGAGACGCCCGGTAAACTCATCCACGATGATGACTTCACCGTTCTTTACGATGTAGTCCACGTCACGTTTGAAAAGCGCATGCGCCTTCAGTGCCTGGTTGATATGGTGCAGCAGTTCGATATGCTTCGGGTCGTAGATGTTATCCACCTGAAGAATTCGCTCGGCACTGGCAACCCCCTCTTCCGTCAGCGTCGAAGCCCTGGCCTTTTCGTCGATGGTATAGTCGGTTTCGCGTTTGAGACGAGGAATGATGCCGTTGACCTGGTAATACAGATGGGTCGATTTTTCGGCCGGCCCGGAGATGATCAAAGGTGTACGGGCTTCATCAATCAGAATGCTGTCCACCTCGTCTACGATGGCAAAATTGAGTTCGGCCTGGACCAGTGACGTGCGGTCAAACTTCATGTTGTCCCTTAAATAGTCGAACCCGAATTCATTGTTGGTTCCGTAAGTGATATCCGAACCGTAAGACGCTTTTCGTTCTGCATCGTCCAGTCCGTGCAGAATCGTACCCACCGAAAGTCCCAGAAAATTGTAAATCTGGCCCATCCACTCGGTATCACGTCTGGCGAGGTAGTCGTTTACAGTAATGACATGCACGCCCTTTCCGGTAAGCGCGTTCAGATAGCCCGGCAGTGTTGCCACGAGGGTTTTACCCTCGCCGGTCTTCATCTCGGCAATACCGCCGTTGTGCAGGACCATTCCGCCCACCAGCTGGGCATCGAAGTGACGCATCTTAAGGATTCGAACGGATGCCTCCCTGACCGTTGCAAACGCTTCGGGCAACAGATCCTCGATAGATTCCCCATTGTCCAGCCTTTCCCTGAAATGCACTGCCTGCCCTTTCAGAGCGGCATCGTCCAGGGCTTTGATCCCGGGTTCCAGTTCATTGATTCTGGCGACAACGGGCTGCAGCTTCTTCAGTTCACGCTCATTTTTGCTTCCAAACACCTTGGTCAACATATTCATCAACATGGATCTTATTCCCTTTCATTAGAAACAGCCGGCTGCTTTTCCAGAATATATCAAAGCCCTAACGCATTGGATACAATATAAATCTGAGCTGATCATTGGTTCTAATGTATATACATTTTCATGTATTGTATTTGATTGTTTCGGGTTTCATTAAATCTATGAAAACTAATACATTTTATGGACATTCTCAAGCCATAATAAATCCGCTTTCATGAATTTATTAGAAACAGACATCAGTCTTCATTATAATATTTCCAAAATCACCGGCCTATAGCACAATAAAGTGCTGTATATATTATTAGCGTTTCTAATGAAAAATTGAGTCATTGATGAAACTGTTGTGTCAGCTTTGCTGTACGCGCTCAGGAATGAAAATTTGTTGCTTGACTTTTTTTGTCTTAAATTGTACATTTTATTTGTACAAAATTTGGAGGTGGATATTATGGAAAAAATTAATGTGAGCACACTCAGGGAAAACCTGTCCGCTTTCATTAGCAAAGCTCAAAAGGGGCAGGTCATTACCATTACGTCCCATGGTCATGAACTGGCAATGCTGGTTCCCGCTGAAGACAAGAGAAATACATCAAAGAAAAAATTGAAAGAACTGGGTAAAAACGCAATTATAGGAGACATTGTCTCTCCGGTTGATGGAAACTGGGAGGTCATGACATGATTGTCGCGGACACCCATGTCATCATTTGGTATGCGTTGAAGCCGGAGATGCTCTCAAAAATAGCAAAAATCGCCATGGATGAAGCCAATCGATCGGATGGAATCATCTGCTGTGATATTTCCTTGTGGGAAATTGCAATGCTCATGCACAAGGGTAGACTTCAAATTGATGTTGAATACCTGGAATTCATAGCGTTGGTGCTGGAATCAAGTAGATATATTGTAAAAAGCATCACACCTGAAATAGCGGAACTTTCAGTTACCACGTTTGCAGACGGTAATAAAGACCCGGCCGACAGAATCATTTCCGCCACGTCTGTCGTTGAAAAAGCCAGGTTGGTCACTGCAGACAAATTTATGCGGCAATCAAAACATGTAACCACTATCTGGTAAATAATGGAGGCAGCGGCGAAGCCGCGTAACATAATAAAAATGCACGGTAGTTTTATTATTTTTAGTTGAGGATATACGTGGAGGGGTTTACGGGAACACCATTGAGAAAAATACCATAATGGACGTGTGGACCGGTGCTTCTCCCCGTGTTTCCCATTTCTGCAATGGGGTCACCGCGTTTGACCTGGTCGCCGCGCTTTACCAGTGCATCACCGATATGGCCGTAGTGGGTCACCATGCCGTGACCATGGTCAATAATCACGTAGTTACCCAAATAGCGCCGGGAGCCCACCGATTTTACCATACCATCGGCAGTCACCACAATGGGCGTGCCTATCTGATTGGCAATATCGAGCCCTTTGTGGAATTCACGCCGGCCGGTAAACGGTGACGTACGATACCCGAAACGCGAGGTCAGCCAGCCTTTGGCCGGTCGAATCGCCGGGGTACATGCCAAAAGACTCTTCTGGCCTTCGAGTTTTCCCAACAGGGAAACCATTTTTGCCTGCTGTTTGACCGATGCGGCCTGCAACTGCTCGACCTGGGCGTGCATTTCACGGAGCAGACTGGTGTGCCGTCGATTCAAATCAAGATTGGTCGCCAGATCCTCCGGCCGGGAACCGCCGATACCGAAAAGTGTATCCTGCCCTTCTTCATTGCTGATATTAGCGATAATCCTTATCTTTTCTTCGAAATTGTTCAGGGCGACAAGTTGTGATTTCAGGCGGTTGATTTCGGATGCAAATGTCTGGATCTGTCGGCGCTGTGTGGTAATCAGGTCTTCCTGGGCCGCGAGGGTCCGTTCTATGCCCCTGGTGGCCTTGAATGCGGTTTGGATCTGAAAATGATTGTAAACAAGGTACCCCGTCCCGACGGTGCCGGCCATAAAGATAACCATGGCAATACGCAGCAAAAATCCCGGAACCGAAATTTTTTTGATCGGCGAACCGGTGTGGTTCAGTATGAAAAATGATATCATTTTCATGGCATAGGATCCCGCTTGATCTGCCGACCGGATGACCTGGCCGGATGACCTGGAATGATTACGGCATTCTAACACGCCGATATTCCATGCTAATATTGAATTTCAACCGGCCGAACAGAAATCAGCGCAACAATTTGTTTAGGTATCAAACAATGACGGGTTTGTCAAGACCCGGGTCATCCCCACATTGCAAAAGCCGGAGGGCTTCAGAGCCAAGACGTCTGAGGGTGAAGTCGTAGTTTTTCACTTCGAACTCTCAGCAATAAAGGCGCTGTAAGCCCAGCTCGTAGAGCCTGCAGTTCTCCGGCTTTTCCGTAGTGGTAAACAACATGGCAAAATAGATGCCATCTTCGTATTAGCGGATGTATCTGTCCCGCTGTAGTATATATTTTAAAACGCTCCCGTTATTGAATACCGAGCCGAAATTTAAGTGATTTCAAAGTATTCTTCATCAGCATGGTGATCGTCATGGGGCCGACACCGCCGGGAACCGGTGTAATCGAACCGGCAATTTCTTTGGCGGCATCGAAGTCGACATCACCCTTCAAGATAGCGACCATTTTGCCGGGATTCTTCTTGCTTGGTTTTTCGCCGACACGGTTGACCCCCACATCGATCACACAGGCACCGGGTTGGATCCACTCCGGCTTGACCAGATCGGGTACTCCGGCGGCCACGATCAATATGTCCGCTCGCTTGCAATGCGCTGCCAGATCTTTCGTACGGGTGTGCACGATGGTTACCGTGGCGTTGGCTCCCGGTCCCTTCTGCAGCATCATGTTGGCGATGGGTTTGCCGACGATGTTGGACCTTCCCACCACAACCACCTCAGCCCCGCTGGTTTCCACGCCGGCACGCACGATCATCTCCTGAATACCCGCCGGCGTGCAGGGCGGAAACTTCACCTCATCACCGCCGATCATCAAACGGCCGACATTTACGGGATGAAAGCCGTCCACGTCCTTGTCAGGATCGATGGCATTCAACACTTTCTTTTCATCGATGTGTTTTGGCAGCGGCAGCTGCACCAGAATACCGTTGATGGAATCATCGTTGTTGTACTTTTCGATGAGAGCCAGGAGGTCTTCTTCCGAAATATCCACGGGCTGGCTTTCCTGGATTTCCTTAAACCCTACCCTGAGTGCCGTCTTGATCTTCAGGGTCACATAGGACATCGATGCTGGATTCTCCCCAACCAGAATGGTGACCAGGCCGGGAACCTTGTCGTACTTTTCCTTGATTTCCTTGACTTCGGCAGTAATCTCTTCGAGAATCTCTTCGCGAATCTCCGTTCCTTTTATCAATGTTGCCGACATACTATTTCTCCTTTCAAGTTGATTGGTTAACGCTACTAATGTAGTGTGTTAAAATTTAAACCGGTCATAAGATTACCTCTCTTAATCGTTTTAGGTTTTACGTTTTACGTGTTAAGCTGGCGCTTAGCTCTTCGTTGATAGCTGTTACCGGGTTGCCGGTTTCTATAATTTTTAGCCAAACGCTAACAGGTACAATCCTCAAAATGCTCACCTAAAACTTAAAACGTAAAACCTAAAACGCCTACGGGTCTGTGATTGACATATTACTGACCATTAAAGTCAAACCCGTACCTCTTGCTGATGCCAACCGAAATCAAACCGGAAAAGGTACATTCAACAGCCCCGCGCTTTCATCGAGCCCGAACATAATGTTCATATTTTGAACAGCCTGCCCGGCCGCCCCCTTGACCAGATTGTCGATAGCAGATGTCAGGATGACCCGTCTGCGTGGCTCGTCTACGGTAAAACCGATATCGCAGAAGTTGGTGCCCCGCACATTCCTGGTGTCCGGCAACCCTTCAGGGCCGACAACACGAACAAATGGGCGTCCCTCATAATAAGATTCCAGACACGATCGGATTGCTTCCAGGGAAAGGCTTTTCCGGGGAGTAGCATAGATGGTTGTGAACATGCCCCGTGTCATGGGAACAAGATGGGGCACGAACGTCACACTGACCTGAACACCAGACTCCCGGGTCAGAATGGCATCGATCTCGGGATTATGTCGATGAACGGCTACTTTGTAGGCCTTGAACGATTCATTCATCTCACTATAGTGGGAACCCATCGAAAGAGACCGCCCCGCCCCGCTGACACCCGACTTTGAATCAACGACAATCGTGTCGATAGCGAGCATGTCTTTTTTTAAAAGCGGCACCAGCGGTAGAAGCGTACTAGTGGGATAACATCCTGGATTGCCGACTAATTCAGCAGCCCGTATCGCTTCCCGATATACTTCGCTCAGACCGTAAACAGCCCGGTCCAACAAGTTCTTTGCCGTATGACGCTGGTAAAATGCCTCATAGAGAGCCGCATCACGAAATCTGAAATCCGCAGAAAGGTCCACCACTTTAATATTATGTTCCACCAGGTCGGGCACGATCTCCATGGGGATCTTGTGAGGAAGTGCGGTAAAAACGACATCGCACTTTTCAATCAGATGCTCCAATGACAGGGCTTCACAGGTATTGTCCACCACACCGGCCATGGCTGGATAGACAGCATCGAACCTTTGGTCTGCAAACTGCCGGGACGTCAAAACCGTTAGTGCTACATCCGGATGCCCGACCAGCAGACGGACCAGTTCCGCGCCAGCATATCCTGTTGATCCTACAATCCCTGCTCTGATCATAATACCCTTGTTGGATTTGATAACAACCGATTTACGTTTTAAGATTTAGGTTTTATGGATAAACGAAAGGGTTAAGTCACTTGCTCCCGGCTACTTGCTATCAACCTCGTATAGACTTTTTGCTGAATGTGCAAAAGACCTTTTCCAGCTTAAAACGTAAAATCTAAAACTTAAAACGCTGATTGTCTTCTGTTGGCAGAAGATGGATATCCTTTTCCTGCATCAATGACCGTCAACCACCAACATAACAGAGGTAAATCGATAACATAGGCCACTGAATTTTCCAACCCTTAAAATAATTGTATAAATCATATAAAAGTTTGAAACGCTCATTTCAGGATCTGCCTGAATTGAGCGATTGTCATCTCAGGATTTAGTATCCTTGCCGCCAATATCCGCCACCAATTCTTTTATGATGGTGATAACGTTTCGCCCTCTTTCACGCGCTATGCGGTGGGCTTCATCCACCAGGCGTTTTGCCTGCTGGTCCATCGCCGCCATGGTCGGCAGCGGTATGTTCTGCCGCTGATACTGCCAGGCCAGTAAACGAAGGGCCACTTTTCTCTCCTGCTGTTTTATAAACCCTAACATGGGTCGCTTTGCCTCCTGATTGCAGCGCAAATGCCCTCGTCCGGGGAACCGGTACGGCATGCTCCCTGGAAGGGAGTATCTACGCCACAACATATGAGTGTCTAAAGTGAACTAAAGTGACCTATCTTTTTTATAAATGGCAGAGCGTAGCGATTCATCAACTTTAGATCACTTATAATTTTAGATCACTTGACACTTTAAATTATTTATTTTGGCAGAGCCTAATGGCTCTGACACCCGCAAAGCGGGATCTACGACGGTCCCAAAGGACCAGGTTTTTAATGCTTAAATAAATTTATAATCCTGATAACTGCCCAGTCCAGAATAGCTTCCGGCTGTTGGCGCGAAGATTTCAGCATCACATCCGCATCCCTCACGTAAGTCAGGGAACTGACGATATGTTCCATGGAAATGCTATGTGCCTTCTGAAAAAGCTTGTACACCGGGTAGGGGTTGTTCGGATTCGGCGCAATCAATAAATCCGTTGATATCTTTTTCTTTTTCTTTTTGCCTTTTTTTCCGGCTACCACCAATGACTCCCGTTCCTGCCAGGCCTCAAGCTTCTTATTCAATGCCTGGTCGTGCTGCTTTACCTGGGGCATGATGTTGCCGCGAAAAAAATTGAAGGGTGTAGCGGCATTGAATGAGATACCGGCAGTATGGTCCAGAAAGTCACGGATGACGAGCAGTTTCCGCAGATGATTGGCAAGGGCGGCAAGAATCTGGAGCGGATGAAAGTTGTCGCGCAGCAGTGAACGCATAAAAATAAACGTCTTCTCGGTATCCACATCGGTCAGGGCATTGGTAAAGCTGTATATAGGGTCCTGCCGCGTTCGCTGCAGCAGTGTTTCCACATCGTGCGGAGTAATCTCCGTTCTCTGACCCACATAATCCACCAGTTTGGCAATATTGTTTGCAAAGATGCGCGGCTCGAAACCGATCATGTCCAGCATTAAAGCGAAGGCCGCCCTGGGCATGGTTTTTTGAGAATTTTTGAGGACGGCATCGAGTTGTGCACGCAGTACAGCCTCCTGCTCCGCCTTCTCAGCCTGGCGTTCCCCCCTGGGTACGGAGCAGTCGATCACCTGCCCTTTTTCCTGAATGAGTTTGAACAAGCGCCGCCTTTTGTCGACGATATCCGTAGTAACAATTAAAAAATGATTTTCCGGAAATCCGTTGTCGATGGCCTGCATGAGGGCTCCCGCAGCATCGGGCGTCCCGCCTGGAGAAAGCTGACGATCACGGCAGTAGTCGAGAATTACATCGAACCACTCCCCATCATTGACGTTATTTTTTGCGAAACCCAGTTTGCTGCGCACAGCCCTGTCAGACATATCGTCGATGGTTAAATTCAACATTCCAAGCAACGACGTCACGGCACCTGCAGCCTTTCTGAATTCCCCCCTTTTGTAAGCTTCCTGTGCTTTTTCAAGAAATATAGCCGTATCCTGTTTGGAATAAAATATCCGAGAGTCCAGCAGCGAGACCACTTTTCTGCCCTGCAGCAATGCATAGGTATTCACGCTGCGCAATGCACCCGCCACATTTTCATTCAAACCATCGAAAGGCTCGTACATGAAACTTCTCTTGTCACCGGGCACAAGGATATCCAGGATGCGATTGAGAACCGACTTGTACAGGACCTCCTCGCCGTATATCAAAAAAACCGGCGGAGCGTTACCCTCTGCCATGCTTTCCTTCAGCTGGCCCAGGAACGCATTCGTGGATTTGTGGGAAACTGTGGACATATTGTGCTGGAATTCCTGTTGCCTGAACTAAGCGTTTCAGGTTTGATTTTTATGCGTCGTATCCAGGAATAAATTGTCTCAAAAGCCCGTGGCAAATCCTCGGATTTTGGGATAATTTATTCCGGCATTTTCTTGAAAAGTAGGTGGTATATAAATATAAAGATCCCTACGGTTATGGCGCTGTCGGCGATATTGAACGCGGGCCAGTGCATGCCCTTGATATGCAGGTCAAGGAAATCAACAACCTTTCCGATGCGGACTCTGTCGATCGCATTCCCCAGGGCTCCGCCCAGTATCAGTGACAATCCGCTGCGCAGGAAGACGTAGTCCTGTGGCGTTTTCAAGTAGAGGTAAACGATCATGCCCATGGCAATCACAGAGGCTGTCAGAAAAAAAAGATGTCGGAACAATGCGCTTTTTCCAGCCAGAAATCCGAAAGCGCCGCCGGTATTGTAGATATGGGTCAGGTCAAAAAACCCCGGTATCACCGCAATCGATCCGTACATGGGAATCCCGACAACCACCAGCATCTTGGTGGCCTGGTCGAGGATGATGATCAGAGCCGCAAGGCCGAACAGCATCAGATATTTGTTTTTTGTGCTTCCCACTATATTTACCCTGCAGTCTTTGAATTTCTACCCTTAACCTTCCACCTTATACCTTCTACCTTATACCTTATACCCTATACCCTTCACCTTTCACCCTACACCTTATACCCTACACCTTATACCTTCCCCCTACAGCTCCCCCATCACCCCGCTGCATCGCTCGCACAGGGTCGGATGGGATCCAACCGAACCAACCGTCGGTTCATGCATCCAACATCGCTCGCATTTTTCACCCACCGCCGGCGCAACCTTGATGCTGAGCCCTTCCACGATATCGCTCTGGTAAGCATCTTCAAAGGCTGCCTCCTGCTGGAGATCCGCCTGGGACACGATAAAAATGAAATGCAGGTCATCGGCATAGGGTGCCAGCCGGGCATACATTTCGGCAGTGACGGATACCGAAACCGCAGCATCCAGCGGGTGCCCGATCATTTTTCGATTACGCGCCTCCTCCAGGGCCTTGGTCACCTCACTGCGGACATCGAGCAGCAACCCCCATTGTTCCGCCAGATCCGGGTTTTTCAGATCATCATTCACAGCCGGCAGTGATGCCAGGTGAATACTGTCGGTCTTTCCCTCGAAATCCGGCATGTGCTTCCACAGCTCCTCGGCAGTAAAAGAAAGAATGGGCGCCATCAGTCTCGTCATGGTATCCAGGGTTATATATAGCACCGTCTGGGCACTCCGGCGTGCCGTCGATACAGGTGGCGACGTGTAGAGCCTGTCTTTGAGGATATCCAGGTAAAACGCTGAAAGATCCAGGGTACAGTAGTTGTACAATGCATGGTATATCACATGAAACTCATAGGTCTCATAGGCTTTCAGCGCTTTCTCCACCAAGCCCTGAAGCTTGTGCAGGGCAAAACGGTCGATTTCAAGCATGTCCGCATACGCGACATCGTCCCGACCCGGCACAAAATCGTACAGGTTGCCCAGCATGAAGCGACTGGTATTTCTGATTCGGCGATATGCGTCGCTGAGCTGCTTCAAAATGTTATCTGAAATTCTGATGTCATCCCGGTAATCCGCCGCCGATACCCACAGCCGCAGGATCTCGGCGCCGTACTTGTTGATGACTTTTTTCGGTGCGATGACATTTCCTACGGATTTGGACATTTTCCGCCCGTCGGCATCCACGACAAAACCATGGGTCAACACGGCATCGTAGGGAGCCCTTTCCCTTGTACCCACGGCTGTCAACAGGGAGCTATGAAACCATCCCCGGTGTTGATCACTCCCTTCCAGGTAGAGATCCGCAGGCCATTTCAGGTAATCGCGATCTTCCAGGACAGCGGCATGGCTCACACCGGAATCAAACCAGACGTCCAGAATGTCCGTTTCCTTGACAAAGGACTCGCTCCCGCATTGTTTACATTTTGCGCCTTCCGGCAGCAGTTCCTTTACATCCCGCTCGAACCAGACATCCGCGCCATGTTCCTCGAACAGGGCAAACACGTGATCGATGATAGCCTGGTCCAGATGCAGTGTCTCACACTCGCTGCAGTAGAAAACAGCAATGGGAACACCCCAGGCTCGCTGCCGCGAGATGCACCAGTCCGGCCGGTTTTCAATCATACCGTATATTCTGTCACGACCCCAGTGCGGTATCCACTGAACCTTGTCGATGGCCTTAAGAGAATTTTCCCGCAGTCCGGTTTTATCCATGGAGATGAACCACTGGGGCGTGGCCCTGAAGATAACCGGACGCTTGCATCGCCAGCAGTGGGGATAGGAGTGTTTGAGTGTCTTCCGGGCCAGGAGCGAACCGGTTTCATCCAGCTTGTCGGAGATGGCATCATTGGTTTTAAAAACAAAACCGCCCTTGAAAAAATCGACCTCATCCGTGAAAATGCCGTTGTCATCCACCGGCGAGTAGGCTTCGATGCCATATTCCATGCCCACCTCATAGTCCTCACGACCGTGACCGGGAGCAGTGTGCACGCATCCCGTACCGGCCTCCAGGGTCACATGGTTACCCAGAACAATCATCGATTCACGATCGTACAGAGGGTGGCGGCAATTCTTTCTTTCAAGCAGGGAAGACTCGAACTCGGCAATGATGTTGTAGTCATCGATTCCGAATGTCGCCATGCAGGTTTCCACCAGGTCTCTGGCCAGAATATAGGCTTCGTCTCCCCCCACGTCCACGGCAGCGTATACGAACTCCGGGTGCAGGGCGATGGCCAGGTTCGAAGGAATCGTCCACGGCGTGGTTGTCCAGATCACCACGGACACCCTCTTTCCCGTGAGTTTCGGGATTACCGCATCGACAGCGTCAATCATGGGGAACTTGACGTAGATGGACGGGGAAGACTCGTCATAATACTCGATTTCCGCCTCGGCCAGAGCCGTCTTACAGCTGCAGCACCAGTGTATCGGTTTCTTACTCCTGAACAGATTGTTCATCAGGCCGAACTTGAGGCACTCGGTGGCGATGATGGCCTCGTAGCGGTAGTTCATGGTCAGGTATGGATTTTCCCACTCGCCCATGACCCCCAGACGCCGGAACTCTTCACGCTGAATGTCGATAAATTTTTCGGCGTAGGTTCGGCAGCGCCGCCTGAAATCGGCCTGGGAAAGCTCCTTTTTCTTTTTCCCCATCTCCTTGTCCACATTGTGCTCTATGGGCAGCCCGTGACAGTCCCAACCGGGCACGTATACGGCATCGTAACCCGTCATCTGTCTGGATCTGACGATGATGTCCTTCAATATCTTGTTGAGGGCCGTCCCCATATGGATATTACCGTTAGCGTAGGGAGGGCCGTCGTGCAGAATGAACTGCTCCCGACCCTTGGAAAAACCCCTGATTTTATGGTACAGTTTGTCTTCATCCCACGCTTTGATCTGTTCCGGTTCCCGGTTGATCAGGTTGGCCTTCATGGGAAATTTTGTTTTCGGAAGATTGAGCGACTGCTTGTAATCCATCTGTTCCTCCAGATAAATTTTCATGCTCGACCGTGTTCAATCAGGCATGAAACGATAGTTAATCCTCAAATGTATGTGTAATCATTAAAAACAAATTATGAAAATTTCATGTTTTTTCGTTCATCATTCGATGTTGGATGTTCAATGTTCATTTTTTAGTTCCCCCATGGCCATCGACCCCACTGCCAGGTAAGCAAACCCTTTTTCGAGCATGGTCTTATAGTCCGGAATCATGCGCCGGCCGTCCATGATGAGATAGGGTGGCATAACGGTATCCTCAATGGTTCTTGAAAGACCGCGGAATTCTTCGCAGTCCGAGGAGATAAACAACGCGTCGGATTCCGCTATGGCCTCCCGGGCTGAGTCAAAATATGCTATCTTTTCAAACAGAACATTTTTTTGCGGATCGAGTTCCTCTCCGGCCGCCGTGTTGGCCAACGGGTCGTAGGCTTTTACAGCCGCCACACCCTTGCCCAGCAGGGATTCGATAACCTTGATGGATGAGGCATCCCGCATGTCATTGGTATTCTTTTTGAATGCCAGACCCAGCACGGTGATGGTTTTGTTGTTGAAGTTAAATCCCAACTCCGTGACAGCCCGCTCCACCAGATAAATTTTCTGATTTTCATTGACCTCGTAGGACGCCTCCAGCATCTTGGTGTTCACATTGACGCGCCGCAGCTGGTAGATCAGGGAGGCAATGTCCTTGCCGAAACAGCTGCCGCCGGCCCCATTGCTCACGAACGAACCCCAGGTGCTGATCCGATCGTCCGACGTCACCCCCAGCCTCAGGTCATCAATGTTGATGTTGGGGATTGTTTCACCGAGTTTGGCGCCCACACCGTTCCAGAAGGATATGTATGTCAGCAGCATGGTGTTGGCCACGTATTTGACGGCCTCGGCGGTTTCGGGCGTGGTTTCCAGGTATTTGGTCTGAACGTGATTGACAAATTTGGCATAAATGCGTTGGAGAATCGTGAAATCTTCCTGAAAATCACACCCCACCACAATACGGTCCGGCTTCCTGGCTTCGGGCACGGCCGTCCCCTCGGCCATGAATTCAGGATTTGAGGCCACGCCGAAGTTTTCGACACCCAGGCGATCCATGACTTTTTTCAGATGCCGGGCGGTGCCGACGGGCACCGTACTCTTATTGACGATCACCACCCGCCGTTTATCTTTCCGCGCGGCCAGCTTTGCTCCGATGGTCTCGATGGCGGCATCGTAATAGGTAAGGTTCGTAGACCCGTCCCGGTTGGGGGGCGTCGGCAGGCACAGAAATATGGCATCGGTCCCTTCGATGATCGCATCCAGGTCTGTTGAAAAAAACAGGTGGCGGCCATGCACCTTGCGGATGGTGTCCGGAAGTCCGGGTTCATTCACGTATCTGACGATCTGATCGGTTTTTCCGCTGGAAAAAGCCTTTAACTTATCTGAGTCGTTATCGTAGGCATAAACCTCATGCCCGAATTCCGAACTGACGGCCGCATGCACCAACCCAACATATCCAGTCCCAGCCACAATAATTTTCATGTCCCCCCCAAAAGTCTTCTGACGGTGTTTACAATTCGATATCCAAAATGAATTTATATATAGGATAATGCATGATTACACAAGCAAAGAATGGTATTTGCCCAGGGGATCGGACGTGTGGTATACACAGCAATTGTCAAGTTACTTTCGCTGGAATAAAATCGACCCCATACGTGGCCTTATGCAAAAAAAAATTCATACAGCGTTCATTATCCTGGCAGGGCTCTGCGCGGCTCACGTCATCGCGGTACTGCAGATCCTCCAGAGCAATGCCCGGCTGCACCGGACCATCACGGCCGTGAAGGATGCCGGGTATCTTGCCGTTCCCAACGATCTCGTCGCTCCCTCGCTGAAAACCATCCATACTGCGCTGATGGGCGGTATATTCTTTACCCTCAGCATTGGCGCAGGGGTTACCCTTCTAGCTTTATGTTCAACCTGGGTCTGGAAATATGCATGTGCGCGAAAGCCGTATCTGGCCATTCCGTTTGTGCTGCCCTGGATTGCCTTTCTCGTCGGCGTCAACCTGAAGGGCGTATCTATTCTGCCTTCTCTCTATTTCACGATTGTCCCGGCCCTTGTGGTCGTGCTCGCCCTGAAATTTACACCCGACCACCTTTCCCGCGCCGGGTGGGCCCGGAATTGTTTCCATACCGTCGTTATTCTTCTTTTGGCCATCCTCTGGATTACCCAAATCAACGGCAACATGTTCATCAATATCAGAGACAGGCTGCTGCTGACGAATTCCCTTGGCGTCGGGATTAACGATTTTTACTACCGCTACACCCTCTATCCGGCCGAAGCCTTCAAATCGCTCCACCAGAAAATGATCAAAACCTGCCGTGCGGACATTTCAAGCGACCGCTCTCTGCAAAAACAACTGCTCGTGATTCTAGCGGACAGGAACTATCTGGCCGTAAAAAAGACCGAGAGCGTCGATCTCGCCATGGTTGCAAACAACGGAAAACTGCTGCTCCTGAACCGGGGCCACACCATGATTGAAACCTCCCTGGCAAAGTTCATGGACACCCCCGGCCCTTTGTTGAAATCCTTTTCCCGGCAATGCGATCGGCACGTATTCTTCAGGCAATTCACCTTCCTTTCACTGCTGGTGGCATTCCCGGTAGTTCTCTACATATTTGTGCACGCATTTTTATGTCGATTAGCGACCTTCTTTATCAAACCGGGGGCGGCCGTTGTTTTGGCGGGCTTGCTCTGTCTTGTCATCGGCGCCCTGCTGATCCTTCCGGTTAAAGCCGGTATGCAGAAGGAAATCACGCCGGATCAAATTTCGGATCTGCTGCAATCCGTGAAGTGGCAGGATAATGTCGATGCCTTGAAAACCATTGCCGAACAAAAAAGAACCTGGAAGGTTGATATCGGTGCCCCGAAACTGGTTTCGAACCCGCATATCCCCGTACGATACTGGCTGGCAAGGGGTCTGGCCCGCAGCACCGACCCAAAGGCGCATGCGGATCTGTTGAAGCTCATGGATGATCCCCAGCCGATTGTAGCCTGCCAGGCGCTCTACAGCCTTGGGCAGCGGGGGGGAAAGCAAACCATAAAGATTATCCTCGATAAAATCAGACATTCAGACCACTGGTATGTCCAGTGGTATGCATACAACGCACTCAGGGCTCTGGGATGGCGACAAAAAATATCGATCTGAAAACACTGGCCTCGTCCGCCGCCATAATCCTGGCGGTAGAAGCCGGCCTGCATTGGGTGGCCTGGCCCACAGCCATCGCTCCCATCGTCCTCATCGGGACCGCCAGAATCCTGGAGGGTCTGCTGCTTGTCTCCCTGATCCATGTGTCGTGTACCAGGGGAATCGCGGCCATCGGTCTGCATTCCAACCGGTTTACGGCTGGTTTTAAAAAGGGCCTTTTCTGGTCAGCCGGTTTCGGCCTCCTGGCTGCCTTAGGTTTTCTTGCCCTGTATGTTTCAGCCGGGATCACCCCCACAGACCTCATCAGGACCGGGCTGCCCTACTCAACCGGCGGAATATTTCTTTTTTTTCTCGTGGGCGGCATCGTCAGTCCCGTGGCCGAGGAAATCGTTTTCAGGGGAATTCTCTACGGATATTTCAGGCGGTGGGGTGTCTGGACGGGGGTTGTTTTCAGCACCCTGCTGTTCGTGCTGGCCCATGCAACGGGAGGACGTTTTCCGCTGGCACAGACCGTCGGCGGGGTTGTCTTTGCCCTGGCCTATGAAAGGGAACGAAACCTGGTGGTTCCCATGGTCATTCACATCCTGGGTAATCTGGCTATATTCTCGATTTCCCTCTTTTAAATTATCCTTAGAATTGAAGTTTTAACACCAGTTATTCATTCACCCTGCTGGAATCATTCCTTTAGCATGGATGCGTTCCACCCGGATAATTTAAAAGTGTAGCAAGTTTGAACGGCGGGACCCGCCGTTCAAACCTGCATTTTCAAGGTATGGGTGTCAACTTCTGCTACTATCGAAGGGTGTTGATGAAGCAACCGCCCACGCTGCCAAACCCGGCTTCGCCATTTTCCGGCGGAATGTCCGGTGGGACCCACTCTCCTTCGGGGTAAGGAGCTCCGTTGGAAACACCAACGGCATCCAGATCAAAACCCGCGCTTCCAAAGGTGGGATAGAGGTCAAAAATTACCCGGCCGGATGAGTCCAGGTAGGTTCCGTCGCCTACAATATCTGTGATTCTGACGTGGGTTATTGCTGAGAGGTCGACGTCTCCCTGGGTCACTTCCGGTTCCCCCGACAGTGACTGCAGATCGAACGGCGTTCCATACCCCTGATGGTACTTTCCGGCCAGACCGTCAATATTAGTGGGGTCCAGGCTTCCGAAACTGGGAACCGGATCAGAGGTCAGGGAGGCATTGTCAAAACGGACAAAGGTCGTGCCGTCGGAAGAGACCTCCACATAGGCCAGCTCCAGGAATGAATCTTCGAACCCGTTTTCGAAAACCGCGAAATCCCACCCATCACCATCGTTTATGGACGAGTCGAATGTCAGGGTGACCCGGCCGGCCGCGCCCAGTGAGACCACATCAAACGATGTGCCCTGCGCCATACCCAGGGCTTTTTCCGGTGTCTGCCAGGTACTGTCCACATTGTCGCCGACCTGGTAGTTCAGGTAGCCATCCGCCCAGTATACAAAGGCTTCGTCTAGCATGTGGATGGCGTGCGAACCTTCAGTCCCTGCAGCCGGGCGGTAAGGTCCGGCCCACGCACTGGTTGTCAACAGGACCAGCCAGACTGCCATACAGGGTATCAGCCAATTGTCGTTCCATCGTCTGCGGGTCATCATTTTCTTTACAGGCTCCAGGCCACCCCGGCGTAAACGTTTCTCCCGGGCATGGGATAATACGCCTCGCTGTAGGCGACGGTTGAATACATCTCGTCAAACATATTGTTCATGCCGGCAAACAGCTTGAACTTGCCGTACAGGTAGGTTGCCCGCGTGTCGAACACCTGGTAGGGATCAAGCTTGCTGTAGTGCGTGAGGACGGACTCGTTCTCATTTCCGTCGTAGCGGCTGCCCACATAGGTTCCGGTCAGTGACAGCGAAAGAGGGTCGACAATGCGCCACTCCAACCCCGCCGATCCCATATTTTGGGGGACCAGGGGTACCACGGTATCTTTGTCCGCAAATCTCGCATCGGTGTAGGTGTAGTTGCCCCAGACAAAAAAGGATTGGGCCAGATGGTACTTCACATTCGCCTCAATCCCCCGGCGAACGGTACTGTCATCGTAGTTTTTATTGACATCGCTGTAATAGATCTCATCCTCGATGACCAGGTTGAAGAGGGTAATGGTGAACTCCAGCTTCTCCATGAACCGGAAACGCCCCCCTGCATCCAGGTGATAACCCTTCTGGGGGGTCAGGTCATCTTCTGCCACGGCGAGTTCATCCACATTCGGTATGCGAAAGCTGGTGGCATAACTGGCAAACAGATTGACCTCTTTCGAAGGCGAGTAGGTCAGTCCCAGATCCCAGGCATCGTTGTACCAATCGGTGGTTTCTTCTTCACCGTTGACCCAGCGTTTCCCTTCCGGAAATTCCAACAGCTTATCCGTCCGGTAACGGCCTTCATAGCGGTTACCCCGGTATCCCAGTTGAAAGAGCAGGTCTTCTGTCAGGGACCACCGGTTATTGACAAAGAACCCCAGGTTGTCGGTGCGGCTGTTCTTGCGCGGTCCAGTGGGCAATTCTTCGCGTATGTAGTCGATGAAATAATGGTCGACACCCAGCATTAAACTGTGCTTCCGCGAAAAAAGCGCGTAGCTCTTGTCGTACGTCAGCAGGAATGTTTTTCCAGATTCATCGATTGTGGATATCTGATCCTCTTTTTCAATGATGGGACTGTAGCCGATGATGAAACTGTTTTCCCTCGATCTGTATCCGCGCACCATCTTAAGATAGCCCAGGCTCTCGCTTTCAAATTCGAGTCCCAGGCTAACCCGGTTGTCTTCGGTCTCCCCTCCGTCATCGGGAGAGTGCGACTTGACACGATCCGACTCCGAGTCCACAACGTCTATGCTCACCGGGCCGGGCATGCCGTATTCATCTACATGGTGTGAACCCGCCAGATTGAATGTTACGGAATCCCCCAGGTGGTAGTCCAGTGCCCCGGCCACATCCCCCCGTTTCAACCCGCCATTTTCCCTGTATCCGTCCGAGTCGTGATACGCCCCGTTCAGGCTGTAGCTCAGGTCTTTGTGCCCCCCCCTGACCGAAGCCCAGGTGTCAAAAGTATTGTAGCTCCCGTAACTTGCCGAGGCCTTAACCTCCGTTCGGAGAGTTCCCTTTTTGGTCACGATGTTGACGACACCACCAACCGCACCGTCTCCATAAAGTACACCACCGGAACCCCTGATGATTTCGATGCGTTCGATCTGATCCAGCGAGATAGACGACAGGTCCGGGCCGGACAGGTCCGGGGAATTCATTTTTACCCCGTCCACCAGGACAACCACATTGCTGCCGGCAGTCGCCCCCATACCCCGGATATCGATAACCGCCTGCCTGTCAGTACCCTGGAGGCTGCGCACGTTTAGCCCAACCTCCCTGCCCAGAAGATCGATAATGTTGTTGCTGGGCGCTTCCGCGATATCTTCGGCCGTTATGACCGTCACGTTGCGAGGTATCTTTGCGACCGGTTCCTCCACCTTGCTGGCGGTGACTACGATTTCATCCAGTTCGAAACGGGATTGAACCGAAACGGTTCCTTCATCCGCCGTATCATCTTCACCCCCCAGACAAGGCGCAGAGATCCCCCCTATCAGCACCATGAGGAAAACCAGCAGAATATATCGTGCTGCTCCGGGTACCGGGTATCGGCTTGTATGCATTAGCTTCATGTCAAGTATACACGCTTTTCTGTTCTATCTTAAAATTGCATCCCCATTCCGGATACACCGATGAAACATCCGAGCGGATCATTATTATCATCTTGATCCGGATTTTCGTTTTCTTGCTCAGGATCGTTGATGCTGTCAATGGCAAAATAGGCCGGTGTATTCATACCGTAGACTGGGTCCGAATCCGACGAGGTGAGGCTGAATGCAATGGTTTTGATCTCACCCAGGCTGCTGAGATCCACCCAGGTCCAAATGTCGATGATTTCCACACCATCTGCAAGCAAAAAATCGATGCTGCCGGTTTCAGCGCCGCTCGCATCTTTACCTGTTATGGTCAATTTAAACCAGTCGCCTGCTTCGAACTTCTTGGCAAAACCGTCCCCGTTCAACATGGAATAATAGGCATAATTGGTGTTGGTAAAATAGGCGCCCAAAACGGTCTGAATCTCGTCAAAGGTAACTTCCGGCTGTGCCGGTGCATACGCATTGCAGTAGCCTATGGCATAATTTGCCGATCCTTTGGCACCGCCCCCGGCAATGGCCATGTATTGGCCGTCCAGCCCGGTGGCCGTGGTGTCCTGGGAATTCGTATAGGCAAAGCCGCTCCAGGAATGAAAATCCCAGTCTTTATCGTATGCATAATAGTTATTATAGCTGGCCATCCCACTGGTGAACTGATCTGTGGCCGTGTATGAACCGTCCAGGGCGGACCCGTTCCAAAACGATTCGGCGACAAGGGAAAGGTTTTCAAAATCTCCGGTCACGTTCAGAGTGTCCATGGCAAAATAAGCGGGCGTGTTCATGCCCCACGCACTGGAATCGGAGGAAGTCATGGAAAATTCAAGGGTCTTCACTGTTTCCAGGCTGCTCAAATCCACCTCGGCCCAATCATCGACAATGTAATCATCCGCATTGTCGGCAAAACGAAAATCAGCCAGATAGAAATCCACCGTCCCGGCCGTATTCCCGTCTGCGTCTTTGCCTGTAATGGTCAGCAAAAGCCAATCCGTCTCGTCACCGGAATCCCCGCCAAATTTCTTGGCAAAGGCATCCCCGTTGAGCATGGAATAGTACGCATAATTGGTATTGGAAAAAAAGGCGCCGGAAACGACCTGTGCGGTTGAGAACGTTATTGCCGGTTGCCCTTCGGCAAAAAGATTGCAGTACCCCACAGCATAATTTTCGCTCCCGCCCTGGCCGCTTCCTGCAATGGCATTGTATTGACCGGCCAATCCCGTCGTTACAGTATCCGTACTATTTGAGTATGCGAATCCCCCCCACGAGCTGAACATGAAACCCGCATCGTAGGCATAGAAGTTGTTGAGGGACGCTGCTCCGCTGACAAAGGAATCGGTGGCGCTGTAGGATCCTTCCAGATCCGACCCGTTCCAGTACGCATTTGCTGAAAGGCTCAAATCCTCCAGATCACTGATTCCCGCTGCAAAACTCTTCGCCGATAGAATCACACTCAGACAAAACATAATTACTGCCAATTTTTTCATTTTTCCTCCAGGGTCTTGCACAATAAATGTAAATTCGTTCGAAGTTATCCGCTATAATGATGAGGTATCTCTTTTCTGATCCCAAAAATAAAAAATCCCGGATCGATTCAATCGATCCGGGATTCCCTTTTTTATCCTCTGATCAAGCGCTGTCCACTTATCCACGGGTCTGACAGCGTTCATCCAGGCAGGTCTTCTGACTTTCAGATCATCCTACTGGCCACGCCTTCCCATTCCAATTGGATCGGAACAGTGGCTGGTGTGACGTTCGTCCCTGATTACAGCGGCGGGTCCGTCTCCGAGTTTCACGGAATTCCCTATTGAGCCAAATGAAGGCTTGTGTCAATGGCCTCCATTTCTGGCACCTGAACGTTATATCTGCAAATAAGGAATTATAAGGCTTTAGTCAAGGCTTTTTTTCGCGTCGTGGCTGGATAAATTTTCCGGGCACCAGCGTAACCCGCGGAAAGTTTCCCAGCGGGCTTTCATCCACCAGCAACGTACAACCGTAGGCATTCTCCAAGGTTTGAAAGGTCAGCACCTCCTGGGGAAGTCCGATTTTGACAATTTCACCCCTGTTCAGCAGCAGCAGACGGGTACCATACATGGCTGCCAGATTCAGGTCATGGGATACCATAACAATGGTAATCTTTTTTTCTCTCTTCAGCTTTTCCATCAGGTCCATGATACGAATCTGATGGGCCAGATCCAGAGAAGCCGTGGGTTCGTCCAGCAGCATAATTTCCGGTTCCTGGCAGATCGCCCTGGCAATGAAGACACGCTGCCTTTCGCCACCGCTCAACGCGTTCAATTTCCTGTCGGCCAGATGCTCCACCCCGGTAAAAACAATGGCCTGTTTCGCTTTCTCAATATCCCTGGGCCTTTCCAGGCCAAGTGTGCCCTGGTAGGGAGATCTCCCCATCAACACCACTTCCATTACGCTGAACGGAAAATCCATCGGTACTATTTGAGGAACAAAAGCGATCTTTTTGGCCAGATCCTTTTTTTTGTAGCTCTGTATAACCCGCCCGAGAATATCCAATGTTCCGCCAACTGGTTTTTCGATTCCCGACAGCAGCTTCATGAGCGTTGTTTTCCCGGATCCGTTGGGTCCGATAATGGTAAAAAAATCACCCTGTTCAACGGAAAAGCAGACCTGTTTCAGCACCTCGGTTCTGCCATAAGCATAACTCAGCCCATTGGCTTTTATGGCATTTTTCATCTTCCGCTCCGTTTCAACAGGAAGATGAACAAGGGGGCTCCGATCATGGCCGTTATCACCCCGACCGGCATTTCACCTTGGTTCGGGAGCGTTCTCGCCAGAATGTCACAGATCACCATGTAGGCGCCCCCCCCCAGTATGCAGGCAGGCGCCAGTACGCGGTGGTCCGGGCCGAGGAGAAGACGAAAAAAATGGGGTATCACCAAACCCACGAATCCGATGAGCCCGCACTGGCTGACCGTGGCACTGACCATGAAAGATGTCGTTATCAACAGGGTCAGGGTCACCGCTCTGATATTAATCCCCATGGTCTGGGCCATCTCCCGCCCCATCAGCAGCAGGTTCATGGTGTTGGAAAGCCAGAAAATGAGAATGAAACACGGAAGCAGCAGCAATGACAGCATACCGGTCTGCTGAATGGTGCCCAGCGAAAGGTCGCCCATGAGCCAGAAGATAATACTGTGCAGTTTGGCGTCCCGGGTCAACGAAACCAGGAACATGATCACCGCAGAACAAAAGGCGTTGACCATCACGCCGGACAGCAGAATGGAATTTTTCTTGAGAATGGACTGCCCGGTAGAGATCCCCAGTATGAGCAGAAGGGTCAGGAGGCTTCCCGTAAAAGAGGTAAGGCTCACACCGGGAAACCGCGACAGGCCCATCAGAATGCCGATAATGGCGCCGATGGCTGCGCCCCCCGAAATGCCCAAAATATAGGGTTCTGCCAGCGGGTTTCGCAAAAGCGCTTGAAAAACGAGCCCGCCCAGGGAAAGGGTCGCCCCCACCAGCGCGGCCAGAATCACCCGGGGGAGGCGGATACGCCAGATAATCATGCCGAGCACACTATCGTCACCCGTTCCGAAGAGTGACGTGTACACCGCTTGAAAACTGGTCCCCGAAGATCCCATGGAAAGGCCGAGAAACATCGCGGCAAGCAGTGCCCCGGCCAGCAGGACTGAAACCGCCAATAGGCGTTTAAGAATCAAGGGCGTCTTCGGATTCAATCTGTCTCCTCGAAAAGTTCAGGATGAATCAACTTCACCAGCACCTCCAGTGCGTCCACCAGACGAGG
>JAFDAT010000311.1 GCA_019313725.1 Deltaproteobacteria bacterium | reverse complement strand
CAGCACGAATTTAGGTTTCGATGCCAGAGCCCTGGCCACGGCCACCCGTTGCTGTTGTCCGCCTGACAGTTTTCCCGGTACATTGTTGAGGCGGTCGCCCAATCCGACTTCATTGAGCAGTTGCACAGCACGCGCTTCACAGGCTTCACGGCTTTTCCCCTGCAGCTGCATCACAAATTCCACGTTTTCCATGGCGGTGAGAACCGGCAGCAGACTGAAGTCCTGAAAGATAAAACCGATATTGTCCCGGCGGAATCCGATCAGTTCTTTGTCGGAGAGTCCGGTAATTTCCATGCCGTCGATGGTCACCGTACCTTCACAGGGGTGATCGATACCTCCCAGCATGTTGAGCAGCGTGGTCTTACCGGATCCGGACGGCCCCATAACAGCCACGAACTCGCCCTGTTCAACCTTCAGGGTCACGTCGTTGACCGCGGTCACCGGAAAATCCGTGCCCGGGTTATAGGTTTTGGTCAGGCCTTCGATGTAGATGCTCATATCAATCCCTTCATTGTATCAATGCTTTTCCGCCAAAGCTTCGCTCAATCGTTTTTTAAGAATCTGTCTCGCCGGATACAGAGCAGCCAGAACACTCGTGACCAGGAGCATCGCCAGTGTTCCCAGGTAGGTTGAAATGGGAACTTCGGGATAAAGCACCGTGTCCACACCGAACACACCCAGGCCTTCGGCCATATTGCCGAAGGGCAGGCCGACGTTTGCGGTGATGGCTATCATCAAGCCGCTAGCGGCCAGCCCCACAAGACTGCCCACCCCGCCCAGCATCAGCGACTCCATAACTACCAGCCGCAGCACCCTGCCGCCGGTCATACCGACAGCCATCAGCATGCCGAACTCGCGGGTGCGCTCGAAAACCGACATCAGCATGATGTTGATGATGCCGAACCCCAATGCCATTACGAAAATACCGATAATAATGCTGTTGGAAATATGCATGGTGCCTTTCAAGGCGGCCAGGACCGGTTGGACTTCACCCCAGTCCTGCACAAGCCCGCTGCTGCCGACAGCCGCCACCACATACGGTTTCAATGCGTCAATGCTGTCCCCATCGGTGAGCCGCACGGCAATCTCGTGGGACTGCGCAAGACCGGTATAGCCCATCAGGTCTGCTCGGCGCACGTACACGTTGCTTTCATCAAACCCGCTGGAAGGCGTATTGAAAAACCCGCATACGCGAAAGGCGGCACCTGAAACCTCGCCTTCGATATCACTGAAGGTCAGCACGATCTTGGATCCAACTCTCAGGTTGAGTTTGTGTGCGCTGCGCCGGCTTACCAGGATGGGATTACGCCCTTTTTCCGGCAGCAGCCGTCCTTCCACAAGGCTGTCCCGCAGAGAGGTCACTCCGGCCTCATCTTTGATATTAATCCCGTTAATACGCACGCCGCGCGTGCTGGCCGCGGATGCCATCATTCCGTCCACCACATGCCGCACGGTAACACCACTGACTCCGGGCAGGGCTTTTATGGCCTGCGCCGTGGCATCGGCCCGGGGAAGCCATGCGCCCAGTTCTTCATTCACCAGAAAATCCGGATTGTGAATCTGCAGATTGGCTGTCTGGTATTGAATGGCGTTCTCAAGCATGCTGTCGGCCATGGCCGTCACGAATCCCACCATCAGGATGACACCGAGCAGCCCGAACACCATGGCTGCGACCATAATTCCGCTCCGCAGCCGGTTGCGCCAGACATTTTTCCAGGCAAGTTTCAACAGCATTACAGATTTCCCTTCAGGGCGGTGGCCACTTTGAGTTTGAAAATACGCACCAAGGGGTATGCGGAGCAGATGATTAAAAGCGTCATCACGATGAGTATCTGGCCGGCGAACAGCTCCGGTGCCAGGGAAAAGGGTATGATGGCTTCGAATCCCATCTCTTCCATGGTTACAGCCAGATTGCCGCTCAATTGAATGGGATGGTAGTAAAACCAGAGCAGGAGTGGAAATGTGAGGGCAAACCCCATGATCACTCCGGTCAGAGCAATGAAAAAAGACTCCAGGATCACCAGCAGCTGCAGCTTTGCCCGTGCCATGCCCGTGGCCAGCATGACGGCAAATTCGCGCTTGCGCTCCAGGGTCATCATGACGATGGTGGCGAACAACCCGAAACCCACCACACCGTAAAGGACCAGCATCATGAAAATGCCGCTGGCCCTGTCAAGCCCTATCTGCTGGGCCAACTCCGGGGAAATATCCGCCCAGTTACGCACGTTTACACCCGTACCCATCTGTGCCCGGGCCGACGCTTCAAGCATGGGAATGCCTTTGACATTTTTACCGTGCAGCACCCAGGCCGAGACCTGATTACCGGTGTGATAGAGAACCTGGGCCGTTTTTAAAGGCAGATAGACGATGCGGGCATCGATCTGCTGGTTGGGAAAGTGGATAATCCCGACCACATTGTACAGGCCCGCGGCCGTGGTCCCGTGGTAGCCCTGGCCGTACAGCACAAACTCGTCGCCGATATCCAGGTTGAAATACTCGGCCAGTTTCCCGCCCACAAGGACACCCTTTTCATCTTCGCTTGCAAAATACCGACCCTTTTTCACCCGCTCGGCAAGGCCGGAATAGTTGTCTTCGGCACGGGGTGCGACCCCCATCACCATCACCCCCTTGGACCGGTCGCCGGCCGCGCCCAGAGCAAAGGATTCCAATCGCGGCACCGCCGTGGTCAAGCCTTCTATGGCGTGGATTTTATCGACAAATGCGTCGTCGGCAGGCAGGAGCCTGTCGATGGACTGGTTTTCAGAAAATGCCGGCTCCTGCAGCTGCAGATAGCCGGAGTAAAAACGGGTGGCATTGTCCAGGTTCTGAGCGTAAGAGCCTTCCTGCATGGAACGCATGAATAGTGAAAGCAGCAGGACCAGGGATATGGCCCCAGCGGTAATAAGCGTGCGCCGCTTCTGGCGCCAGATATTCCGCCAGGCGAGCCGGGCCGTGAATTCCGGCGTCATACTTTCAGGTCCCGCATATTCTGCTGGGAAAAAAAGCTGGTGGGCAGGTCAAAATCGAATTGAGCTTTGTGGAACAGCAATACGGTTTTCTGGTCAGGTTTATCCGCCGGCTGCATCTCCTGCCGGGTGGGGATGTTGCGCCCGCCCAGCGTTTTGACCGCAAATGTGCTCATGGTATTGATCAGTTCGTCAAACTCGTCATAGTACTCGACCTTGCGCATGTTGTATTCTCCATGGCTGATCCAGATGACCTGTTTGCCCCAGACCACCGGAGCATCGGGCTTGGGAGTGGCCTCGATCACCCAGCACGAAGTACCGTCAAATTGTTCTTCTTTCAGCAGTTTGTGGGTGTAATCCACCACGATGGAAGACTGATTGATCAGGTCGTCGTTGGTAAAATCGGATCCCATCCAGGATTGTCCCAGCATGGAGGGCGCTATCTTGATAATGCGCTCGATGTTGGGTACCCAGTTCCACATCTCCTTATGCCGCTTGAGCGAACTGCTGCCCTTGTCCTGGGCCGGTGCCGTCACCAGCACCAGTGAATATTCCTGGTCTTTGGTCCAGGCTTTCATGCTCATGCTGCGGGTCCATCCGGGCCGTATGATCTGCATGGTTATCTCGGTGTAACTGGACTGACCACGCATTTTCAGATCTGCTTGTTTTACAATCTCGCCGGCCGACTCCGCCTGCACCTGAACGGTCATAAGTAAGCATAATATACATAGTGATATTAACGTTTTTATCATCTTAACCTCATCTATATAATTAACCCAAAAAGCCCTTGAAATTTCTGTTGACGTGAAGCATTAGAAACAGTTACAGGCACTTTTTCATATTCAGATTTGTCAAATGGGAACCAGTACAGTGGACTGAACAACGCTCCGTTTTTAATGTGGATTATCGGGGATTTTATGCGCTATGTCAAGTATTTGAAGCATTTTCAGGCGTTGACAGTTTATAGCGGATACGCAGCACATTATCTTCATAACTGGTGGTGGTAATCCGGAAGCCGCCGATCTCCCGGGTGGATTTGACGTGGTCCCAGATACACGGACAGGCATCGTATTCCCCCATGTGCACGATTCGCACAGTGCTGTCTACGCTTGCAGGGAGTTTGTCCGTGTTATAGAGCACTTCGGCTTTACCCTTGGCAACATAACTTTCGGTCACGCGCAGGTCGTCCCCGATCACGCGGTTGACCCGGTCCTGAATCTCGGCAACTTCATCCGCTGCCAAATCATGATCGAAGTGGTAATCGCACTTGGACTTTTTTCGTTCGATATGGGCTGAAAAACACCTGCCGCAGCCGAACATTCGGTCCATGGTCTGGTTGAGGATGTGTTCCGCCGAATGCATACGGGGATCGGTTTGTTTTTTCATGCTGCTTTCCTCATATGGTTAATCATGGCATCCTTGATCTCACCCCAATAAGCGTTCAGGTTCGGGATTACATGTCCCATCCCCTCTACAACCATTAGTTCTGCACCCGGAATAGCATCAGCTGTTGCTTTCCCGCCGGCTAAAGGTACAAGAGGATCTGCATCTCCATGAACTATCAGTGATGGAATGTTCAATTGCCCAAGATCTTCTTCCCTGTAATGAACGGTCATACGCACGGGCTAATAACGATCTATGAAACTTTTCATCAAATTCAAGTCCTGTACCATAAGTCAGCTTAAAGAATCCAAGCGTATGCTCGATATTAGCCTCTCGCGCCAAAGGTTCAGGTTGCATCATGGCATCAGTCACTTCCTGTGCTGCAGGGAACTTGGCCCTGTTACCCGGTGTGCTGTAAATAGATGTCAAAGACAACGTACGAGGAGGATTTGCAAGCGCAAACGTTTGAGCAATATATCCTCCCATTGACATACCGCAAATATGAGCCTTGTCGATATCCAGTGCGTCAAGCAAGCCTGTTGCATCATTCGCCAAATCTTCGATTGTATAAGGCACCTGAACCTTTTGTCCCATGAACAATGCAACAATCTTTTCCATGATTTCATCTGCCGTTAGCCCTTCAAACTTGGTCGATAGCCCTTTGTCTCTATTATCATATCTGATGACATGGTAGCCGCTATCGGCAATCTGTTGACAGAACTCATCCTGCCAGTGAATCAATTGACATCCAAGTCCGATAATCAGGAGCAATGCAGGGTGTGATGATTCCCCAAAAGTTTCATACTCAATCGTTATGCCGTTCGCACTTGCTGTAGTAAGGTATATCCTGATGGTAATCCTCAGAGAAGGCAGGCCCATTGATGTAATCGACTCTGTCCTTTATGTACTGATTGACCAGATCATGTATCTTGTCTTCCGACAAAGTTTCCAACAGACAGCCTCCTTTCCTCAATGATTTAAACAAGATCTGCACTTGCACAGCAAGGTATCGTGCCTTACGTTTTGCAAGACCGATATAACCTGTCCGAAGCGAATACCGCAACTCCTTTCTTCTCAAGAAAGACTGGAGGTCTTTTGGTACAAACATTCTGAAGCAATACGAATGTGGGTTGCGAACGAGGTAACTGGGTGAGGTACGTCCGGTTGGTTTCATGGTCAATCCCCTTCACTTAGTGTAACGGGTTAGTGTAAGTGATGGGATTTGACCGTAGTGCCGAAGACCCAAATAAAAAAGCCCCTGCAATAACAGAGGCTTAATTATAAAATGGTGCCGAAGGCGAGACTCGAACTCGCACGTGGAAACCCACACTAGACCCTGAACCTAGCGCGTCTACCAGTTCCGCCACTTCGGCACGCGCATCATCAATTCGTAAAAAAGATTGATTAAATGCGTAAAATGCTATAAATATATTTTTTTATTTTTCATGTCAAGTCCTTAATTCAGCAGAGAATAATTTATGCAACTTATTGAAAATCTTGATGATATAAAGTTTTCTTTTAAAAATGCCGTTCTCACTATCGGAAATTTTGACGGCGTTCATATCGGACACCGGGCCCTCTTTCACGAGGTCATCAAAAGAGCGGATGCCATTGGCGGAACCTCCATCGCCATGACCTTCGAGCCTCACCCCATCCGCGTGCTCAAACAGAACGGCCATCCCCCTTTGATCACCCTTTATGACCAGAAGGTGGAGCTCATCAATAAATCCGGTATCGATGTATTGATTGCTGTGCCCTTTACCAAAACGTTCGCTTCGATTACAGCCAAGGAGTACGTCCTGGATATTCTGATAAAGCGTATCGGAGCCCGCGTAATCGTTGTGGGGGAAGATTACACTTTCGGGAAAAACCGCGAGGGCAATCTCAACCTGTTAAGGTCATATGCCGAAGCGCTTGATATCCAGGTCGTGGTGATGGACTGGATACCCATCGCCAACCAGGCCGGAAGCAGAATCAGCAGTACACGTATCAGGGAACTGGTCATGGATGGAAAGATGCGTGAAGCGCAAAAACTGCTGGGCCGTAACTATCAGATCAAGGGCGTGGTGGTCGCGGGACGAGACCGTGGGGGAAAGCTGCTTGGCTGCCCCACCGCCAACATCAATCTCCACGATGAGTTGTGTCCCAAACCGGGCGTTTATGCCGTCACCGTCGAATCCATAGGGACCGTTCACAAGGGAGTCGCCAACATCGGCTACAGCCCGACTTTCAATGACCATGAATTCACCGTGGAAGTGCACATCCTCGATTTCGATAAAGATATTTATGGCCGGGACATTCGTATAAATTTTATTCAACGCATCCGGGACGAAATAAAATTTTCAAGCATCGCAGAACTTTCCGACCAGATCACGAAAGATATTCTGAACGCACGCGGCATACTCACATAACTCATTGGAAACGGGTGGTCGTTTATCTCGCCAGTATCGATCCCCCGTTATCTACCCTGAAATAAATATCGGTGTCGATAAATGTTTCTAATGTGTATGAAAAATAGTTAATAATATACATTAATAATAATTAGTCATCTTATTGTATTATATAATATATATTTATAGTTATTATGAACCGAAAACTCGTCATCTCCCTCATGTTAGGGGCAGCCATATCAACCGGCGGATTGTATCTGGCTTTCAAAAATATCCCGTTTGCGGAATTGTGGGGATACCTTGTAACCATAAACTATTTCTGGCTGCTGCCGGCAGCGGCCATGGTCATGCTCGGCTTCATTTTGAGGGTTCTGCGCTGGCAGATTATTCTCGGGTCGGCCCGCAAGGTGGCCTTCTGGCCGGCCTTTCACCCGCTGATGATCGCCTTCATGATCAATACAATCCTGCCGGGCAGGGTCGGTGAACTGGCCAGGCCGGCAATACTGCAGAAAAACCAGGGCATTCGATACAGTACGGGTCTTGCAACCGTTGCCGCGGAAAGAGCTTTGGATATCATCGTCATCATCACCCTGTTTTTCGTGGTAATGAACATGGTCCGGATAGATCCAAGCGTCAGCATCGCCTTCGGCGATTACCAACTCAACCGGGAGACACTGGAAACCATCGCCGGCGGACTGGCAAGGCTCAGCCTGGTCCTTATCGTCGGCATGGTGATGGTCAGTGTCAATGCCAGCCGAAACTGGATCAACAAACTGATCATGAAAGCGCCCTCTCAGCACCCGGGTGGTCAGACTGATGGACAACTTCGCTTCGGGGTTTGCAATGATCAAGTCTCCAGGCAAGATGACCCTGAGCCTGGTGCTTTCAATACTGATCTGGCTGCTGGGCGTGCTCTCTTATGCTGTTTTTGCTCTGGGATGCCCTGGAATCGGTATTGATTTGGTTGAAATGGCTGCGGTCATGGTTATCGTATGTATTTTCATTGCGCTTCCCTCTGTTCCGGGCTACTGGGGTTTGTGGGAAGCCGGCGGCATATTCGCCCTGACCCTGTTCGGTGTTTCCGGCAGAGAGGCAGCGGGTTTCACCCTGGCAAACCATGCGATCCAGATGATTCCCGTAATGATTATCGGTGCGATTTCGGCCTGGATAACCGGCGTCAATATATGGCGCACATCCTTCACATAGAAAGAACAATTTTTCAGGTTTATAAAATGACGGCGCTAAAAATCGTTACCTACCCGGATAAATTTCTCAAAAAGCCCACGCGGCCCGTTGAAAATATTGACGGCAATCTGATGGAAGTCGTCGGCAACATGGGTGAGACCATGTATTCGGCACCCGGCATCGGACTGGCCGCCATCCAGGTCGGTGTCGATCAGAGTTTTTTGATATACGACATATCGCCGGGTGATGAAGAGCGCAGGCTGAGCCTCCTCGTCAACCCCAAAATCGTGGAAAAAGAGGGCGAAATCCTT
>JAFDAT010000310.1 GCA_019313725.1 Deltaproteobacteria bacterium | reverse complement strand
GAGAACTGGGTGTAATTAGATAAAGATTTTTCAGGGCTGAAGCCCTGGCCTACAATGCCTTTTAGCCTGCTGCAAAAAAGAACACAGGGATTTATCCCTGCCACCAAAAACTCCAGGACAAATTAAAGCTCCTTTGTGTCCTTTGTGTCTTCGTGGTTCCAGCTTTTTCTCTGACCTCCGTTAAATCTCGCCCTTTTCAATCATGTCTTCCATGATTTCATAAAAATCCATCCCGGCGACTCGGAACCCTTCCTTACCGTATTTCATATTCCCCTCCAACACGTAGTATTGTCCTTCGTGCTCACAGATGTCCAGGCCCACGTCATTCCATCCGCATGCACAGGCGATGTGAAGCGCCAGGTCAAGGACCGGCCGGGGAACAGGGTCAAGCCTGACGGTCCCCCCCATGGCTACGTTGGTGCGGAACTCTCCTTCGGTGGCAACCCGCCAGTATGCATGCACTACTTTCCGACCGATGACAACGACGCGTATATCCCTTTTAATGGGAAGATAGGTTTGAATATAGGCCGGTGTATAGGCGTGCAGATATTCATCGAGATCTTTTTTTGTCCGTATCAAAAACACATCCCGCCCCATGGCCGATCCCCGGGCTTGCTTGGCAATGAAGGGGTAGCTGAAATAATTCAGAATCTTCACTTTCTGACGTTTTCCGTAAAACACCCGGGTTTGGGGATGGGAAATGTCCAACAGCGTAAAAAGAGCGGTCTGTTTTATTTTATCTTGAGAAAATAAATAGTTATGAACACTCGGGAAAATTTTTTTTCCCATGGCATCTAAAAGATCCGCGTACAACCCCGTCGGATAATAAACCTTTTCCGAGTTACGGATCAATGCTTTTTCGTTGGCATCATAGTCGCAAAAATTGGGGCGCACCCCCAGGGTCATCACATTCCTGCACTTTCTCAATCTCGATTCCAGGGCAATCACAGTTTTCACAAATAATTATACCTAAATAGCGATCAGATAAATTTTCATACGGCTACTTAAATAAAATGAACCGCTAAGGCGCCAAGTACGCGAAGAACAGCATTTTTAATATTAACCCTTTGCGACCTTTGCGTCTTGAGCGCAGCGGGCGGTTATAGATCTTGTTTTTTATGTATTCAACCACAGGGCTTATTCCGGTTTGGTCAACACAAAAAGACTTTCGGAAACAGGTGCATTGGGCCAGAAACGCTCCACGACGATCTGTAGGCTGACCTGCCCTTCGCCGGAAAACTGCAGCTCCTTGGGAACCCGGAACCCAGATATTTTCTGCATGCTTATAATTTTTGCCCGATAATTAAGGCTGCCATCATTTGCAAACGATTCGATTTGACGTATAACGTCCGCTGCCGTTGCGACAGTGATGTTGTCGTATCCCCTGTTTCTCCCCGGTCTTTTCAGAACCAGAACCTGTTCATCTTCCTGCTCTTTTCCCAGGAGGATGGGTGAACAGTATATGCCGATGGGTATCCGGCCGGCCAGAAGATCCAGGGCTTCATTTACGCCGATCGGCAGTGAGATCATCTTTTCCAGGCTGGCGTTCGAACTTCGTTTGGAATAAAATCTGCTTTCTGTGTGCGAAATCAAATAGATTCGTGAACCATCGTACGTAAAACTCAGCGTGGGCTGACCGGAGGGCCCCATGATTTCAAGACGAAATTTTTCATTTTTATAGCCGGCCCAGATGATACGAGCGCGTTGGATGCCGTTTTCATTCTGCATCCGGATGCGACCGGTGCCCTTGAAGGATTGCAATTGGGAATTTTGTTTTTGCAGCTTGTTGAAAAGTGCTTCCGCTTCCGGGGAGGTTTTCCGGGAAGACGGTTCATCCGGCCGTTGCTTAAAAGATGTGCAGCCGGTCGCGAAGAAAGTCAAGATGGTAAAAATTATCACCAGTCGCTTCATATTTAGAAACAAATCATCATATCCCTGGCCGATATCAATACCCATAAACATGGCGTAGAGCTTGAAAATATTGAAACCCGATCCGGTTGAATTGGAAAAAGATGAACATCGAACATCGAACTTCCAACATCGAACGTCGAATAGCCATCAGCAGCGTTGGTAATTCGCTCTTTTCCTAAAACCTATTGACTGCCTGTTAGGAGATCCTCAATCTTTTGCTCCACAGCCTCCCGTTCCTGATTGTCTTTGGTGAGGGAAAGCCGATAATATTTAATGGCATTGCCGGTATCGTCCAGCGCTGCATAAATATCCCCCAGGTGTTCCAGGATAATGGGGTCGTCAGGCGTCAATTCCACGGCCCTTCGAAGATACTTGAGCGCTTCTTCGAAGCGGCCCATTTTGAAATAGACCCACCCCAGGCTGTCGGTGATGTATCCGTCATCGGGCTTGAAGTTTAAGGCTTTTTTTATCAGCGCCTCGGCTTCATCCAGATGTATGCCCATGTCCGCATAGGTATATCCGAGATAGTTGAGAGCACTTGCATTTTCGGGGTCCAGTTCGATCACTGTTTTCATCTCTCGGATGGAATCTGTTTTCCGGTTCCATTTGTCGTAAACGACGCCCAATCGAAATCGCAGCCTGACATGCTTAGGATCGATGTCGAGCCCCTTGAAAAGGTATTTCTCGGCTGTTTCAAACTGGGCTTTCTCTTCATACAAAGAACCCATATAAAGCAAAAATTCCGGGTTTTCAGGATTCAGGCGGATAACCTCCTCCAGATAGTCAATCGCCTGGTCTACTTTTCCATCTTCCTGGTAAATGGAAGTAATATGAACGACGGCGTTTTCATAAAACCTTGATTCCGTCTGCACTTTCTTCAAGTGATGAGCGGCTTCACCGAACCGTTTCTGGCCGTCATAGGCAACCCCCATGAGATAGTTGAGATCCGAACTTTCCGGAGCACCCTTCAGCATACCTTTCAGGATAACCCCGGCCGCGTCAAACTTTTCAGGGTCGAGGTATTTACGAATGACTTTCCTTATAATTTCAAGATCCTGCAGGCTTTCTTCCCCCAGAAACGTTAAAATTCGTTCACTTTCGGAAAAAGATCCGCGGCTATGATAGAAAAAGGCCAATTCCATGGATGCATCCACATTATCCGGGTTGTGTTTTAAAATTTCCTGGTACATCCCAAGAATTTTTTGGTCATCCCCACGGGCTTTATAAATAGAGAGCAGTTCAATCCGGGCTTCCTCAAGCTCCGGCTCAAGTTCCAGGGCTTTTTTGAATTCGGCTTCAGCCTCAGCCGTTTTCCCCTGGTCTGAATAGATTTTCCCGAGAAAAAATCGTCCGGCATAGGAACCGGGAAAGTATTCAACCAGTTGTGAATATACGCGATGCGCCGAGGTGTCATCGCCGGCATCCATGTATATGCCGCCCAGCATCAGGTAGACCCGTTCCTGACCGGTATCGAGGGCGATTGCTTTTTCATAGGCCTGTGTGGCCGCATCAATATCTTTGACCCTCTGGCTGATGTTGCCCCGGAGAACCAGGGCCGGAACATTCTGGGGGTGGGTCGTTAAAACCTGATCCAGAATCTCCAGTGCTTTTTGTGAATTCTTTTGTTGAAGATAAAGCTGGGCGAGTTCAACCTGGAGATAGGGGGTATGCGGGTCCAGTTCCACGGCCCTGTTCAGTTCCTGAAGGGCCTGATCAGGCCGGCCATTTTTCAAGGACAACTGTGCCCGCGTATAATGATAATAACTGTTTAGGGGTTGTTCGTATTCAGTTGCGGCAATCGGGGTATTTTCCTCGGCATCCCGGAAGACATGTCGGATATCCGTGCAGCCTGTAAAAAAAGTGTGTACAAGGAGCACGACAATCAGCCGTCCAACAATCTGCATCATGGCCGGTCAGCTTTCTCTTCATAGGCGTATGCCTCAAAGTCGGGAATTTCGCGCTTAAAAAACTCTCGCATCTTTTTAATGATATTTTTCTCGATCTGCCTGACGCGCTCCCTGGATATGCCGTAACGGTCACCGATTTCCTGAAGGGTCACAGGGGAGTCGGAGAACACGCGTTGTTCAAAAATAACCAATTCCCGTTCTGTCATTTTCTTTTTGAATTCAGCAATTTTATTGTGCAGCAGGGTTTCCATCTGCTTTTTGGCCACATGGTCTTCGATGGAGTCCGTCTGCGTGCTTAGAAACTCGATTCTTTCGGTGTCTGAATCATCTTTCAGGGGCGCATCCAGGGAAACATCCCAGCCATCCAGACGCTGATCCATATCTACGATCTCGCGTTCCGACACCCCCAGTCTCTCGGACAGGAGTTTCGGCTTGGGATCGAATCCGTCATCGATCAGTTTTTGTTTTTCTTTTTTCAGTTTAAAAAAAAGCTTGCGCTGCCCCTGAGTGGTACCGATCTTTACCAGGCGCCAGTTATCCATGATAAATTTGAGAATATAGGCTTTGATCCAAAATGAGGCGTAATAGGAAAACTTGACATTTTTATAGGGGTCGAATTTCTTCACGGCCTGCATGAGTCCGATGTTGCCCTCTTGGATCAAGTCCAGCAGGTTCTGCATCCAAACACGCTGAAATTCGAGTGCGATTTTCACCACCAGCCTTAAATTGGCAGTGATCAGCTGGTAGGCGGCTTCGGTATCGCCCTGCTCTTGAATCCGTGCCCCGAGCTCTCTTTCCTGATCCCGGGTGAGAAGCTTGTACTGGCTGATTTCATTCAAATAACGTTGGAGCGGATCATACTTTACGAGGGATTTGTCCGCGGAAGCCGTCTTTTTTAGCGCTGGTTTCTTAGCGGGCTTCTTCTTGGCAGCAGCCTTTT
>JAFDAT010000025.1 GCA_019313725.1 Deltaproteobacteria bacterium | reverse complement strand
CAGAATGGCAACCACCAGGGCAAAAATGGAGGCAGATTCGGCGACTGCCTGTCCGACGAGCATGTTTTTAAAGATGTCACCCGAGATTTCAGGATTTCGAGACAGCGCACCGTTGGCTTCCGCAGCCGTATAACCTTCGCCAATGGCCGCTCCGACGGCGCCGAGTCCCATGGCGATGCCGGCGCCGGTAAAAGCGGCGGCTTTAATCAATATCTGAGTGTCGAAATCCATAGACTATTTTACCTGAACCGAAATATAAACAACGGTAAGCATAGTGAAGACAAAGGCCTGTATTGTTCCCACAAAAAGTCCGAAAAAGGCATTTAACAGCGGTGGCAGCACAATGCTGTACGTCAGGTGCGACACCACTAGGATAATGATCGAACCGCCCATGATGTTCCCGAACAGACGAAAAGAGATGGAGACTATTTTGGCAAGCTCTCCGATCACATTCAGGGGCATCATGAAAAACATCGGTTCCATATACTCCCTTGCATAGGCCTTGAATCCCTTTGATTTGATGCCGGCATAGTGGGCGATGGCAAAACCCATCAATCCGAGGCTTAAGGGGGTGTTGAGATCCTTTGTCGGTTCCTCAAGGTGCGGAATGATGCCCAGCCAGTTGGCCAGAACCAGAAACATGAACAGCGCACAGATGAGCGGGCCGTATTTTTTGGCCATCTCCCGGTCCAGCGCATCCTCGGTGATATCGTAGAACTGGTTGACAAACAACTCTCCGAACATCTGCATGGATCGGGGGAATATGCCTCTTTTGCGGGTGGACAAGATACCGACCACCACCAGAATGGCAAAAACGATCCAGGTCATCAGAACGACTTCCAGATTAATGGTGACGTTGTACCCCAGAATGGGGATGATCAATTGATGTATTCGGCCTAATTCACCCATTTATACCATTTAATCCTGTATCTGTTTTACGCGTCCCGGTAAAAAGCGTTTCACCAGGTGATCGCCCATGATCATGAATTGTACCATGAATAAACCTATGACCGTGGTCGTGAAATCGAGCCATTCCATTTTCAGCGATAGAATGAGTGGCACGGCCAGAAGACCGTGGCGGAAAACGATGGAACCAAAGGACACAAGCGATGATTTTTTTCTGGAATGCCCGATGAGCAGGGGCAGAATTTCACCCATCAGCACAAAGTTCAGCACGCTGAACAGCGACCCCAGGATCAACCCCTTGGCCAACGCCTTATGGCCCAGAAGGATTAAGAACATCCCCATGAAAATGGCCGCCATCATGGATAGCGTCCCGTAGCGTTTCTGTGTATGACTGATTTCGGCGCTCATTTATTCTTTACTTTCAGTAATATCAATAATTTGTCGGTAAACCACATTGCCACCGCCGACAACGCCGAACAAGATGAACACGACCGTCAGAATGCCCCCGGTGCCCAGCCAGCGATCGAGGTAGAGTCCCACAAAAAAACCGAAGCAGATACACCCTGCCATGGTCAGCCCGATCTGCATAACCACGGACAGGTTCTCGGTCCATGCCCGGTTCTTTTTATAGTCGAAGAACATGCGGTCTCACCGAGTTTTGATATTAATATAGACCGTGATTTTGGATTGATTTCCAGATAGCATATACAATCAATAATGCAACATAAAATCAGGGATGCAAGCAATTGTCCAGAAAATCGTTGAAACTTCAGGCTGAATATGCTTTTTTTCACCTGTTTTTCCAATCTCGACTGCATATCATCCGTATCGGATGAACGCCGGCATGCAATTCTGTTTTTTTCAGAACGCATGCTGGTTTCACCGCGTCAAGACAGGATGGCAACCATCGTTTCACAACCGGCGGAGGAGACTTGTCCATGCGACCCCTGGTACAGCGAGCGGCCCTGGTGTTCTTATGCCTGTTCATATCTTCCATCCCCGTTTTGGGTGCGACGCCCGTATCTGATTCCCCGGCGCATGCGACGGAAACCCAGGACGGTACCCACGGCACACCCCAGGGCAGTCATGGAGATGACGGCGCTCACGGCCACATAAATCTGGGGGAAATCCTGCCTCTTTGGAGCTGCATCCCGTTTGCCTGCATGCTGCTTTCCATCGCCTTGATGCCGCTTTTGCTGCCCAATTTCTGGCATCATCATTTTGGTAAAATTTCCGCTTTCTGGGCGGTTGCCATGGCCTTACCGTTCCTGATCGCATTCAAAGGCGGGGCCTTGTACGAGATTCTGCACATTATTCTGGCCGACTATGTTCCCTTTATCATTCTGCTGTGGTCGCTCTACACGATTTCCGGCGGCATCCTGCTCCGGGGGTCGCTGCGCGGTACGCCGGTCGTCAACACGGCCATGTTGGTCCTGGGTACGCTTCTGGCGTCATGGATGGGTACTACCGGGGCTGCCATGCTGTTGATCCGCCCTTTTCTGCGGGCGAACAGCTACAGAAAGAGCCGCACCTTCATGGTAGTGTTTTTTATTTTCCTGGTGGCCAACATCGGCGGTTCCCTGACACCCCTGGGAGACCCCCCGCTCTTTCTGGGATTCCTGCACGGGGTCACTTTTTTCTGGACATTCAAGCTTATGCCGCACATGCTGCTGGTGGCGGTAATTCTGTTGATAGTATATTTTTTCCTGGACACCTATTTTTACCGCAAGGAGGGCGCATCGGCTCCCGAGGAAAAAAGCGTCAAACAGCCCCTGAAACTGGAAGGCCTCTACAATTTCATTTTTCTGGGAGGTGTCGTCGGCTCAGTACTCATGAGCGGGGTGGTGGACTGGGGGGAAATCACGACCTTCGGGATACACCGGGCCATTCAGGACTGGGTTCGGGACGGGCTGCTGATCCTCATGGGGGTCGCTTCCCTTATGGCTACACCGTCACGGCTCCGCGAAGACAACGATTTTACCTGGTTTCCCATTATCGAGGTGGCCTACCTGTTCATCGGTATTTTTATCACCATGATACCCTGCCTGCTGATCCTCAAGGCCGGATCCCAGGGTGCCTTGGCATTTCTGATCGATGCGGTGGAAAAACCGTACCACTATTTCTGGGTGACGGGCACCCTTTCCGCCTTTCTGGACAATGCGCCCACCTATCTGACTTTTTTCAATACCGCCCTGGGAAGTTTTTACTCGGAGTTGACCGAAGCCCAGGCCGTGCCCCTGCTCATGACTGAAAGGGCGATTTATCTTCAGGCCATTTCAGCCGGGGCCGTATTTTTCGGTGCCTGCAGCTATATCGGCAATGCACCCAACTTCATGGTCCGCTCCATCGCGGAAGAGGCCGGTACGCCCATGCCCAGTTTCTTCGGTTATATCCTTAAATATTCGTTGATTTTTCTGATACCGTCCTTTGTGGTCGTATCAATCGTTTTCTTTTAGCGGTCTGAAAAGGAAGTATGACGACACTTTTAAACAATATCAACATCGCCATTGTCGGCGGTGGCAGATTCTGCAAGGCACTGCTCGAGGCGATTTTAGACGGGTTTGACCAAGACCAGAGCCCGGTAATACTCGGGGTTGCCGATCCTAATGCCTATGCCGTGGGCCGACTTTACGCCAAGAAGAAGGGCATATTCACTACTGGTGATTACAAGGAGTTATATGCGCTTAAGGGGCTGCACCTGCTCATTGAATTGACCAAGGATATTTCCGTGAGCGAGGAAATAAAACGCAGTAAGCCCGGCAGTGTTCAGTTCATCGATTTTTTTGAAGCCCGGTCGCTGCTCGACCGTCTGCACATTAAGAATAAAAAGCAGGATATTTTCGAAAAACTTCATGAAGATTCTGAAAATCATGAAAAAGTTGAAGCGTTATTTGAAGAATTTTACACATTTATCGTCGACACATCCCGGCGTAAAGACACCTACACGCTGATTGACCGCCAGGAAATTCTGGCAGGTGAAAAGGCGCTTTCACAGATTGTCCAGGGCAGCACCATCCCCACCTTCGTCATCGACAAGCGGCACACGGTTACCCACTGGAACCGGGCCTGTGAAAAGCTGACCGGTTATTCAGCGGAAGAAATCGTGGGGACGACTGAACAGTGGAAACCCTTCCGGTCTAAAAAGCGGCCCACCATGGCCGACCTGATTCTCGACGGTGTCAGTGAAGAAGAAGTATGGCGCTACTACGGAACGCAATGGAAACGATCGGATTTGATTCAGGGGGCCTTCGAAGCGGAAGAGTATTTCGAACACCTGGGCGAAGACGGCAAATGGCTGTTTTTCACAGCCGCCCCCATCAAGAATGCTGCCGGAAAAACCATCGGTGCCATCGAAACCCTGTGGGACAAGACCGAAGAGAAACGTGCCCAGGAAGAACGGGAGTGCAACAATCTGGAACTGGAGGAAAAAGCCAGGGAGCTGGCCGCAAGCCGGGAGATCATGGCGCAGATCATCCAGGGCAGCACCATTCCGACCTTTGTCATCGATAAAAACCACACCATTATTTACTGGAACAAAGCCCTGGAAAGCCTGACCGGGTGCAGGGGCAAGGAGATGGTGGGGACCAACAGACAGTGGATGCCGTTCTGGGAGAGCGAACGGCCTTCCATGGCGGATGTCATCCTGGACCAGATCGATGAACGCGAGATAAAAAACCTCTACGGCACCAAGTGGCGGAAATCGGTCTTGATCGAAGATGCTTATGAAGCCGAGATCTTTTTTTCGAATCTGGGCCAGAGCGGCCGATGGTGCTTTTTCACGGCCGCGCCGCTCCGTTCTCCTGAAGGGGAAATGATTGGCGCCATCGAGACGCTCTGGGATAAAACCGAGGAAAAAAAAGCCCAGGTAGCGCTGGCTCAACACAACCGGGATCTCGCCCAACAGGCCAAAGCCCTTGTTGCCAGTGAAAAAACCATGGCCCAGATCATTCAAGGCAGCACCATCCCCACCTTTGTGATCGACAGGGAGCATAAGATAACGCACTGGAACAGGGCCTGCGAAAAACTGACCGGATTTTCCGCCGATGAAATGGTGGGGACCCGCAAACAATGGAAACCCTTCCGACTCAAGAAACGGCCCATCATGGCCGATATGGTGCTGGATGGTGTCAGTGAAGAGGAGGTGTGGCGATACTACAGCACCACGTGGAAAAAATCAGAGCTGATCAGGGATGCTTACGAAGCGGAGGAGTACTTCGAACACCTGGGTGATGGCGGCAAGTGGCTGTTTTTTACGGCAGCGCCGTTGACCGATTCCGACGGAACTGTCGTGGGCGCCATCGAGACGCTCTGGGACAAAACCGAAGAAAAAAAAGCCGAGCAGGAACAGACCCGGCATACCCGGGAACTGGCCACCCTCGTTTCCATTTACGCCACGCTCAGCGCACCACTTGATCTACAGGGAAGAATCAATGAAGCATTAAAGGAAATAACCAATATCTTCTCATTCGATTCCATATGTGTTTTTGTGCTGGAATCGGCCGGCCGGTATCAACTGAAGTTTAAATATGGCACGATGCAGGAGGTTTGTGAAAACAGTAATTTTGCCGATATCGAAAGTTTTGTCTTCCAAGTTGGCCAAACCGGCAAATATGAATTTTTCGAAAGCATCGAAAAGGAAGAAGGACAGGAGATCCAGTGGCTCAGAAAGGCCGGGTTGAACTCTCTGGCCTACATCCCTCTGTTGGGTAAAGAAAAAAAGGCCATCGGCGTTATTCGGGCCGGCAGTAAAAAGAGCCACAGATTCGATAACGAGGAGAAAAATGTGCTGACGCTTTTTGGCAATCGAATCGGTGTAACCATAGAAAACTCCATTTTGCAGGAAGAGATAAACAGGAGAGCCAATTTTCAGGCCAAGCTGATCAACAGCTCCAAAAGCGGCGTTGTCGCAACCGATGCCCAATGGAATGTCGTCCTCTATAATCCCGAGGCCCGGCGATTGTTCGAATATACGCGTGATGAAGTTGTCGGATCGATGGACGCCAGGTCGCTTTTTCCCGAAGTAGCCATTGCATCGATCGAAGAAAAAGCCGCCAACGAGGCTATGCGGGATTTCACCTCCTGGGAAGAAACAGTTATCCAATCGAAAAGTGGAGAACAGATACCGGTTAATTTTTCAGGGGTGCCACTTTTTGAAAACGACAAAATGATGGGCAGCGTAGCCTTTTTTCAGGACATCCGGGAAATCAAAAACCTCCAGAAGGAGCTGGTCAACTCGGAACGTCTGGCCGCCGTGGGTCAGACGGTTGCCGGTATGGCCCACGGCATAAAAAACATTCTGAACGGGTTCAAGGGCGGCCAGTACCTCGTGGATATCGGCATTGACAAGAATAACGTAGATAAGTTAAAAAATGGCTGGGATATGATAAAACGCAATATCGAGCAGACATCCGAGTTGGTCATGGACCTGCTTTCATATTCCAAGGAGAGGGAGCCGGACTATAAAGCCTGTAATCCCAATGATATTGCCGGCGATGTCTGCGAGCTTGTCCAGGGAAATGCCCAGGATTACGAAATCGAGATAGTAAGGGATTTTTCCGACCGGGTCGGCGAGGTGATTTTGGACCCGACCACCGTACATCGCGCCCTGATGAACCTTGTCGGCAACGCGATCGATGCCTGTATCTTTGATGATAACATCGGCAAAGAACACCAGGTCCACGTTCGCACCAGACGCGAAGGACGTTTCATCACCTTCGAAGTGGAAGACAATGGCAGCGGCATGGACGACGAGGTAAAGAAAAGGCTTTTTTCTTCTTTTTTCAGCACCAAGGGCGCCAAGGGGACCGGCCTGGGGTTACTTGTTACCAACAAACTGGTTGAGGAAAACAACGGCGAAATGGAAGTCAGGTCGTCCGTTGGTGAAGGGACTACATTTACCATCCGTTTACCTTTTATTGTTGAGGCGGTACAAGATGCCCAGACGCCGCCAGGATAAAGAGTCTCAAAATGAGAGCCCGGCATCCTGGTTTTATCAAAGTTTTAATCTTAACATTAGAAACTTTCATCGTAACAATATATGATCATAGCAATAAAAGAACATCGGTCTGGAATAAACCCGCTACAAACTGAGAACTGTTTCTAATGAATGTCTAGGAGGATGTTGTATGAGCAAAAAAAAAGTTCTTGTTGTTGATGACGACCCCGATGTGAGATTGTTCAATACCACCGTCGTTGAAGAAAACGGTTTTATCCCGATTGAAGCGACCAATGGTGAGGAGGGGTTGAAAAAACTGAAAGAGGAAAAACCCGATCTTGTCATTCTGGATGTGCTGATGCCGCGGCAGAGCGGTATCCGGCTTTACCGTGAGCTCAAAACGGACAGCGCGTTCAAGGATGTCAATGTCATCATGCTTTCGGGAATCGCCCAGAAAACCTTTCTGCGCTCTCAAAAGGCCCTGACCGAGTTTGGCGGGGCAGCTGTTCCGGAGCCTGAAGTTTATCTGGAGAAGCCGGTGGAGCCGGAGGAGTTGGCGGCGGCTATCAAAAAATTCTTGGACTGATCCTTACCGGGGCTGTCAGATCAGGACGAGAGCGGTTGCAGGGAGAGCTGTACCTGGTCGTTTTCGAATGAAAACATAGGGAAAGAGTCGCGATAAATGGATATTCAAAAAGTTTTGTTCGTTACAAAATTCGAGGAACTGTGGTTCGATGCACTGGAATCGCTGATGGACCTGCGACGGGCCTCTTTGAACCATGTTGTTTTTCTCAACGTCATTCAGCGTGAAAAAGTGGCCCTGCACCGGGGCAAGGGGTATGAAAAAAAAGAAGAGGTACGGCTGCGGGAAATGGCCAATATCCGGTTTATCAACTGGGCCGAAAATCTTTTCGAGCAGGGGATAGAGGTCGGGGCCTATATTGTCGTGGGTAGCCTGGTGCAGAAGGTGATCATGGCCGTTGAAAATGAAGACATCGACCTTGTGGTCATCGGCAATCTGAAAAAAGGGAAGATCGAACAGTTTTACGCCCCCTCCGACATCATCGAAATTATCCGGAGATCCGGGACCCCTGTACTGGTTTACAAATATAAATCAGGACCGGAAGCCGGTGCTGAAAAACCATTTGAAAGACCACTGCTGGCGACCAGTTTTTCGGAAACCTCCAACCAGGCCGTCGCGTATTTGAAACACCTGGACAAGGTTGTCAAGAAAGTCAATGTCATCAACGTGGCAGACCCTAAACTCCTCAAGGAGCCGTCGGCCATGGCCGTTCAAAAGACGCGCAAGGAGAGCCGCCGAAAGCTGGAAGAGATTTGTGACATCTTGATAGCAGAGGGCATCGATGCCACGCCGAGTGTGTATATCGGCAATCCTGTCCATGAAATTGAAAATGCGGCCAAAGAGTTCAATGCAACCATGATCATAGCGGGAACCTCTGCAAAAGAATCGTGGCGGGAGCGTTTTGTCGGCAGTACGCCCCGTAAACTTGCAGAAAATTCCGTTTTTCCAACGCTGCTGATTCCACCCGGAAAACAGGGATAAAAAGGGTGGGAATCGATATCGAATGTAAAGTCATAAGGAGGCGTGAATGGCGGTAATTACCATATCCAGACAATTCGGGGCGGGGGGAAAGACCCTCGGCAAAATGATTGCCAACGAGTTGGATTATACATTCGGGGACAGCGACATCATTCAGCAAATTGCCAAGGAAGCCAATGTTTCACCGCAGTGGGTCGAATCCTTTGAAAAGGAAGCCGGGACCAAACTGTCCCGTGTTATTTCCAGCATGGTGTCACAACGATGGGTGGATCGGATACTAAAGGATGAACGCGGTTACCTGGATGAACAGATCTACCTCGACTATCTCGTTCTGATTGTCGCCAAAATGGCTGACGAAGGTGACGTGGTCATGCTGGGCAGGGGGAGTCAGTACATACTGAACGACCACCCGGAGGCATTCCACGTTCTGCTGATCGATGAGCTTCCGCACAGGATAAAATTTATCGTCGACCGTTACAATGTTTCCGAAAAACAGGCCACCAAGATCGTCAATAGCGAAGACAAACGCCGCATCAGCCTCTACAGCAAACTCGGCAAAAAAGACTACGACAGCCCCGGGCTTTACCACCTGGTTCTCAATATGAATCGCTTCAGCCTGGAGCAGGCCCGCAGAATCATCTGTGATATGATCAACCTATGAATTTAAATTTCTCCGCTGTCGGCAGCGGAGAAAATTTAAATTCTATATGACGCTTACCGTTGGACTAAACCCCGCTTCCAAAATGCCGGATACCAACCTGTGGATCCCATCAGATTTCTTTGCCGCCATTGACAACCAATTTATCACTATTTATATTATGGGTTTGTTTTCGGTTTGATGACAACCTGTAATGAAAGGAGATTGCTCATGGGAAAAGAGACATACTTTTTTACCTCCGAGTCGGTTACCGAGGGGCATCCGGACAAGGTGGCGGATGCCATATCCGATTCCATTCTGGACGCTATCATGGCTCAGGATAAAAACTGCCGCGTAGCCTGTGAAACGATGGTCACGACAGGCTTGGCTTTTATCGCCGGCGAAATTTCCACCGACTGCTACGTGGACATGCCCCAGATCGTGAGGGAAACCATTCGAGATATCGGATACAGTTCGTCGTTGATGGGGTTTGATTATCAAACCTGTTCGGTGATCACCAGCATCGACCATCAGTCCCTTGACATTGCCCAGGGCGTCAATGTGGGCGAAGGGTTGTTCAAGGATCAGGGAGCCGGTGACCAGGGTCTGATGTTCGGGTTTGCTTCCGATGAGACGCCGGAACTCATGCCCATGCCGATCATGTATGCCCACAAATTGTGCAAACGACTCTCCACTGTCCGCAAAAGCGGGGCGCTTGATTTTCTGCGGCCGGACGGGAAGTCCCAGGTAACCATCGAGTATGAAAACGGCACCCCCAAACGCGTGGACACGGTGGTCGTTTCTACTCAGCACAAGCCGGACATTTCCTATGAAGACCTCAGGGATGCCGTTATTGAAGAGGTGATCAAGAAGACGATTCCAGCAGACATGACCGACGGCGATACCCGTTATTTTATCAATCCCACCGGAAAATTCGTGGTCGGCGGCCCCATGGGGGACTGCGGCCTGACCGGGCGGAAAATCATCGTCGATACTTATGGCGGCCAGGGGAGCCATGGGGGTGGGTGCTTTTCCGGAAAAGATCCCTCGAAGGTCGACCGCAGCGCTTCCTATATGGGCAGACACATCGCCAAGAATATCGTGGCTGCGGGCCTGGCAAAAAAGTGTGAAATTCAGATAGCCTATGCCATCGGTGTGGCCGAGCCGGTCTCCATCATGCTCGACCTCATGGGAACCGGGGTACTGCCCAAAGACCGTGTCAAGGAGATCGTCAAGGAGGTGTTCGACCTGCGTCCCGCCGCCATTATCGAATATCTTGACCTTTTACGCCCCATTTATGCCGGGACTTCGGCGTACGGACATTTTGGGAGGACAGAGCCCGAATTTTCGTGGGAGCAGACCAACATGGCGGACACCTTAAGGGAAAAGGCCGGGATTTAATTTGAATTCTGAAAATTGAATAGGTCTTCCGCAATTCACAATTAATAATTCAAAATTATTATCAGGAGTAAACCAACATGAACTATGACGTAAAAGATATCAAACTTGCCAGGGAAGGTGTCTTGCGCATCGAGTGGGCCAACCAGAACATGCCGGTGTTAAACCGGATCAAGGCAAGGTTCAAAAAGGAAAAGCCCTTAAAAGGAAAACGGCTGGCGGCCTGCCTGCATGTTACCACGGAAACCGCTTCTCTGATGCAGACGCTCAAAGCCGGCGGTGCCCAGGTTTTTCTGTGCGCATCCAACCCCTTGAGCACACAGGACGACGTGGCTGCATCACTGGTGAAGAATGACAAAATTTCCACTTTTGCCATCAAGGGAGAAAACAACAAAACATACTACAAGCATATCCATGCCGTTATTGACCAGAAACCGCACTACACCATGGATGACGGTGCCGACCTCGTCTCCACGCTGCACTCGGAACGGAAAGAAATGCTCGAATTCCTGGAAGGGGGCACAGAGGAGACGACCACGGGCGTTATCCGCCTGAAAAGCATGGCGGCAGACAAGGTGCTGCAATACCCCATTGTCGCGGTCAACGATGCCCAGACCAAACACTTTTTCGACAATCGCTACGGAACCGGCCAGAGCACCATAGACGGCATTATCCGGGCGACAAATCGGCTGCTGGCCGGATCCACCTTTGTCGTGTGCGGTTATGGATGGTGCGGGCGGGGTCTTGCCATGCGCGCCAGGGGCATGGGGGCCAAGGTGGTTGTCACCGAAGTGGATTCCCTGGCGGCTCTGGAGGCCGTAATGGACGGCTTTACCGTCATGCCCATTAAAAAAGCCGCCAAAGAAGGGGATTTTTTCTGTACCGTGACCGGCAACATCAACGTCATCCGGCAGGAGCACTTCAAGGTGATGAAAGACGGTGCCATCGTTGCCAATTCCGGCCATTTCAACGTTGAGCTCGACCTTAAAGGCCTGAATGCACTTGCCAAAAAGAAACGCATGATCCGGGAGTTCGTGGAAGAGTACCTGTTGCAAGACGGTCGGCGTATCAATATCCTCGGCGACGGGCGCCTCATCAACCTGGCTGCGGCCGAAGGCCACCCGTCCAGTGTCATGGATATGAGTTTTGCCAACCAGGCCCTCAGCATCGAATACATGGTCAAGATGAAAAAGGCCCTGCCCCTTGATGTGCACCCGGTTCCGCAGCGGATAGACACCGCCATTGCCAATGAGAAGCTGGCTGCCATGGGTACGAAAATCGACCGCCTCACTCCGGAGCAGAAAAAATACCTGTCTTCCTGGGATCTGGGGACCTGATCGAAAAACTTTTTATGATCGGCGAAAATCCTCAAGAGAAAAATTAAATGACATCGAACAAACATCAGAACAACAAGCTGCGCAACATCGCCATCATCGCCCATGTCGACCACGGTAAGACCACACTGGTGGATGCCATGTTTCGTCAGAGCGGGCTTTTCCGGGAAAACCAGAACCTGGAAGATCGGCTCATGGACACCCTTGACCTGGAACGGGAACGCGGCATTACCATTGCGGCCAAGAACTGCTCCGTGGAGTGGAAGGGGGTGCGTATCAATATTATCGACACTCCCGGGCATGCGGATTTCGGGGGGGAAGTCGAACGGGCCCTGTCCATGGCGGACGGGGCCATTTTGCTTGTGGACGCATCCGAAGGTCCCCTGCCCCAGACCCGGTTTGTGCTTAAGAAAGCGCTGGATGCGGGTCTAAAAATCATTGTGGTCATCAATAAAATCGACCGCCAGGATGCCCGCACCGCCGAGGTTCTGGATGAGATATACGACCTGCTCATCGATCTGGATGCTACCGACGAACAGATCGATTTCCCTTTGCTCTATGCTATCGGCAGAGACGGTATCGCCATGCAGGATCCGGCGGACGCAGGCAGGAACCTTCATCCGCTCTTTGACGCCATCGTGGCGGAAATCCCCGGTCCGGCCTATGATCCCGGAGCACCTTTCCAGATGCGTGTTTCCGACCTGGGCTATTCCGATTACTTAGGAAGGCTGGCTGTGGGAAAAGTATTCAATGGCACGGCACGATCCCGGGACAACCTGGTCTGTATCGGTGATCAGGGGCAGAACACGCCGCTCAAGGTATCCAAGATTCAGGTGTACGAGGGGATGAGCCTGGTTGACATCGCAGACGTGCAGCCCGGCGATATTGTGGTGGTGGCGGGTATCGAGGATGTTAAAATCGGTGATACCATCTGCAACCGTGAGCATCCCGCGGCGCTCTCGCGGATCAGCGTGGATGAACCCACGGTGTCCATGAAATTTACCATCAACAACTCGCCCTTTGGCGGCATGGAAGGCAAATATGTCCAGTCCAGCCGCCTGCGGGAACGCCTGCACAAGGAGACGCTTCTGAATGTGGCCATCCAGGTCGAAGAGGGCCTGGATCGTGACAGTGTTCTGGTCAAGGGCCGGGGCGAGTTCCAATTGGCTATTCTGATTGAAACCATACGGCGAGAGGGGTATGAGTTCAGCGTGGGGCGTCCGGAAGTCATCTATCGGTATGAAGAGGGCCGCAGGCTGGAACCCCTGGAGAAGCTCTTTGTAGACTGCGAAGAACAGTTTCTGGGGATCGTGACCGAGAAGCTCTCCCTGCGCAAGGGCAAGATGACCAACCTGGTCAACAACGGCAAGGGCCGGGTACTCATTGAATTTTCCGTTCCCGCAAGGGCGCTGATCGGCTACCGGGACGAATTTCTCACCGACACACGCGGCACCGGCATCATGAACTCCCTGTTCGACGGCTACGGCGACTACCGGGGAGACTGCCCCAGCCGGTTTACCGGCTCCATCGTTGCCGACCGCAAAGGCAGCGCCATACCCTATGCCCTTTTCAATCTTGAACCACGGGGGAGGCTCTTTGTGGAACCCGGGGACCCGACCTATGAGGGCATGATCATCGGTGAACACAACCGGGGGCAGGACATCAACGTGAACCCCTGCAAGGAGAAAAAGCTGACCAACATGCGGGCGTCAGGCAAGGATGATAACGTTATCCTGTCGCCCATCAAAACGGTTACGCTGGAGCAGGCTATCAGCTTTATCCGCGAGGATGAACTGGTGGAGGTGACCCCGCGGTCGTTGAGAATGCGCAAAACCATCCTGCCCGCCCAGAAGCGCCACCTGGTCAACAGCGCCAGGAAAAAGGCGCGATCGGCTTGACACGCAGCACCCGTTTCGTCTATTCATTAGAAACAGCCAGCTGTATTTGAGAACAGTATTCCTGTCCCAACGCTTGGGATATTAAACACCATCCGTGCTATTGCGTGTTTCTAATGTATATGATTAATAATAACAGCCGGTATAAGCGCTTTTTGGCTTATTCTTATAGTTGAAAGCATTTGATGTGCGCACCACCATTTAGCGAAACGAGGTTCTCATGGTAAAAAAGCCGTTCGTTTTAGGATTCATGCTTGTCCTGCTGTTTACCGCGCATCCACTGATGGCCGACGATTCCGCCGCGGACAGCCCCTGGGCAAAATTCAGTCTGCATATGGGGGCGTTTTTATCCACAACAAATACCGATGCGCGGTTTGGTTCCGGCATAGGACTTTCGGTGGATCTGGAGGAAGCCCTCGGGCTCGACGTAGAAAACAGGGTTTTCCGTATGGAAGGCAGCTGGCGTTTTACGGACAACCGGCGGCATCGGCTGGACCTCTCATGGTTTTCTTTGTATCGGTCAGGAGAAAAGACGGTAACCGACGAAATTATTATCACACCGCCGGGGGGGGGAGAAGATATCGAGATCGCCCCCGGAACAGAGGTGAAAAGTTTTTTCGACATGGATATCTATCAGCTGAATTACAGCTACTCATTTATCCAGGACGAGCGTCTGGATTTTGGCGGACAGGTTGGTCTGTACATCATGCCCATAAGCTTTGGCCTCAGCGTCACCGGACTGATCGACGAAGAGGCTGATCAGAGCTTTGTCGCTCCGTTGCCGGTTGTAGGCCTGAGATTTGATGTGCTGATTGCGCCCAAGTGGTATTTGAGAAGCGGGTCTCAATTTTTTTATATCCAGTATGAGGGCTTCACCGGTTCCCTGGTGAGTTTTAAGTCCGCCATCGAATACAACCCCTGGAAACACGTGGGCTTCGGCCTGGGGGTTGACTCTTTTCGCATGCAGATAGAGGCTGACGGAAAGGAATATGTTCCGGAATTCGATTTGAGGGGCAATGTCCAATTTGGTTACGCGGGGGTCATGTTGTACGGCAGAGTTTTCTTCTAAATTGAGCGTTTCAATTTAGATCTAATAAAGGATGCCCTGCATCCTTTATTGCATGTATTGCCGAATGGAAACCAGCCCCTGCACCGCGAAATTCTTGATCCGACTGTATTTCTTGACGATATCCAGGGCCTGGCGGTTCAAGGCCTTCTGTTGGTCGTCGACCGCTACCCGGAAGCCCTCGTAAAACGGCCCTATCCAGGTGGGTTCGCCTTCGTAGGTGTCGTGAACCTGGGCAAAGGGATGGGCCAGCAGCCATCTTATCTGGGCCGTGGTCACGGCATCTTCCGGCATCCTTTGCATGAACGTTTCCAGTTCTTTCAGGTCGTCTTCGATCAGGTTATTCCAGCCCAGCATGAAGTTGGCGTTGATTTTCAGGCCATAGGCTTTGGACAGGTTCAAAAAATCCAGCAGTTCGTCCGTGTTGAAGCCCTTGCCGGCATATTTCAGCATGCGGTTGGAGGGGAACTCCATGCCGAATCCCAATACGAGATTGGGGATCTCGCCGTCCAGCTGCTTCAAAGCGTCTTCCAGGGCGCGGTTTTCCATGGCTCCCGACCGGATGAACAGGCGGTAGTCGAGATCGGCACGGTTGGGGAGGGCCGGCAGCGCCTCCCGCAGGAATTTGGGCGTAATCGACCCGGTGTTCAAACGCACGATTTTCATGCCCGCATGGTCGACGTCACCGAATTCACAGTCGATATTTTTTCTTTCCCTGAATACCTCGTTGGCGTGCAGGGCAATGTTGCAGTAGATGCATTTTTTCCAGTAGCAGCGATTGTCCAGGGTGTAGGAAAAGTAGATCTTGCTGTCCGCGGGAACGGTTTTCGGTATGTCGAGCTTCCATTTTCCGCTGAAATTGGGAACGTCAAACCAGTCTTCCACGCTTTTTCCCGTGATGTTGAGGTTTTCGGGGAGAGTAACATTCTTGTCGACTTCGATATACACCGGGTTCCATTTCCCTTCGGTCATCATTCTTTCGGCCGCCACCGGTCCGCCGACCACGAATTTAATGTTCGGATAGGCCCGGGCCCACATGTAGGCCTGGTATAGATGGTTGACGTAGATGGCACTGATGTAAACGGTGCCCTTGTCGATGGGCAGTTGCCGGCTGGTGTAGGTGGTGTCGTCGTGCCATTTCGTGCGATCCGTCTCATGCTCCGTCCAGAAAAAATCACCCTTGCTGCGGCAGAGATCGTATGTGTCCGAATAACCGTTGCACAGATCGTAGTAGGCGCCCTTGATCTGGTTGTAAAACTGTAAAAACAGTGTGTCTTTCATTTAAAGCCTCTCAGTGAAGGGGTTGGCTTATCCGACGCTAAGGTTCATTTGAGATTGTGTAATGGATGACC
>JAFDAT010000309.1 GCA_019313725.1 Deltaproteobacteria bacterium | reverse complement strand
CGACAACATGCACGGTCATGTAGCTCAGGGATTTATCCCTGCTAAAACGGGTTATCGGACAGCCTGTTTAGACCTGTTTGAATTATATCATATCTCCTGGTGGCCGCCAACTTTCACCATGGGCGTTGAATCGGGCATAATACCGAACCCCAGGCGCTCATAAAACGGATGGGAGCCCCTTTCTGCGATCAGTCCAACCCAGTTGACGCTGTCCCGGTTCAACCGCTCCAGTAGTCTCCTGATAATCGCCGTGCCGATGCCCCGACCCCGACAGTCTGCGGATACCACCACATCCTGAATATAAGCATCACTGACACCGTCGCTGATGGCACGGCCCATGCCCGCAATCCCTTTTTTATTTTCCACAATCATGAAGCAGTGGCTCCCGGCCACGATCCGTTTCACGAGATCGGCATCATCATGCGACGCGACCCACCATCCTTCCAGCTTGTACAGTGACAATATCTGATGGATATTTTCGATGGTGGGAGTGGTGAGAAAAGAATATTGCATGACTGGAGTCTACTCTACCCCATAGTTGGGGCCTATAGTTGCAAAATCAACATGCCAACATACTGATACGGCAGGGTTTACCCTATAAATATGGCCGAAACCCGGTCCCGGCCGCTTTCCTTGGAACCATAGAGAGCCTTGTCCGCCCGTTGGATAAAGGCGCTCACATCTTCCTTGGGGATGTATTCAGTAACCCCCAGGCTGATGGTGATCGATACAGACTCGCCGCCTTCGGGAGAATACGCCTCCGCCTTTACCGCCCTGCGGATCCTTTGGGCCACGGTCTGGGCTTCATTGCCCTCGGTTTCGGGGAGAATCACAGTAAACTCCTCACCCCCGTATCGATAGGCGGAGTCCATTTTTCTCAACAACGGTTTGATGACCTGACCGATCCTGACCAGAACCTTGTCGCCTTCGAGGTGACCGAATGAATCATTGTAATCCTTGAAATGATCGATATCCAGAATCAGGAGGGAAAGGGGATGCTTATACCGGTTGGAACGGTCGACCTCCCCTTTCAGCTGATTGTAGAAATGGCGCGAATTGTAGAGCCTGGTCAGTCCATCGGTGATGGAAAGCTTTTTGAGCTTCTCCAGCATATGAACACGTTCATTGGTAAGCTTTCTTTCTTTCAGAACCCTTTTCAGGCGCAGCAGCAGCTCCTCAAAACGAACGGGTTTAAAAACAAAATCGCTGGCCCCTTTGTTGATGGCTTCCTCATAAGAATAGTCGCCGCTGTAGCCGGTCATCACAATGATGTCGATATCGTAGTCGTTCTTGATCAAGTCAGTGAGTTCGAGGCCGTCCATCCCGGGCAGCATAATATCCGTTATCACCACCTGGACCCTTTGGGTCCTCAACTTCTCCACGGCCTTTTCAGCACTCTTCACTGCGGTGGTCTGATAACCGGAAATCTCAAGGAATTCCTGCATTGCATCGCTGATTGCATCATCGTCATCGACAATCAGAATTTCTGTTTCCATAGTCTATGTTCCGATAAGATATTCAAGCCTGGTCCAACGTTTCAATTTCAGTTCAGAATCTGTAATCCACCGGGTTGACAGCCACAAATAAAAATTGTAAGATATGCGTTTTTATTGACGGCCTTTTGAGAACTCTTTATGTTCCTGATGCATCGCGGTTTCCGAAACGCATCAAAAAATAACGCCTAATAATAGATGGAAAGATGTTACATGTCAACCGACTTTTATGCTAATTGAAATGCAAACCATAAGAAACTTTAGTATTATCGCCCACATCGACCATGGGAAATCGACCCTCTCCGACCGGCTGATCCAGTCCACAGAAATTATATCGGACCGTGATTTCAAGGATCAGATACTGGATAGCATGGATATCGAGAGGGAGCGCGGCATTACCATAAAGAGCCAGACCGTATGCCTACCGTATACGTCCCAGGCCGGCAATGCCTACCACCTGAACCTGATCGACACACCGGGACACGTGGATTTCACATATGAAGTATCGCGGGCACTCGCCTCGTGCGAAGGGGCTCTCCTGCTGGTCGATGCCAGCCAGGGTGTAGAGGCCCAGACCCTGGCGAACCTCTACCTGGCCATAGAACATGATCTCGAAATCATTCCGATTATCAACAAAATTGACCTGCCTTCAGCCGACATCGACAGGGTAAAGTTGCAGATTGAAGAAGATCTCGGGCTCGATCCGGAAACTGCAATCCTGGCCTCCGCAAAGGAAGGCATCGGTATCAATGATGTCCTCGAAGGCATCGTGACCCACCTCCCCCCGCCTGAGGGGGATGCCCGGGCACCTTTGAAGGGCCTGATATTCGATTCGCATTACGATCCTTTTCGGGGCACCATTGTCCACTTCAGAATGGTGCAGGGTACCCTCAAGCCGGGTGACCACATTAAATTCATGTTCAACAACTCGGTCTACAAGGTTGAAGAGGTAGGCATTTTCCAGATTGTCCGCGTACCCCAGAAACAACTCACCGCAGGCCAGGTCGGGTACGTCATTGCTGGAATCAAAACCGTCAGCGACACCCGCTGCGGCGACACGATCACCCTGCGGGACAATCCCTGCGACGCGCCGCTGTCTGGCTTCAAAGAGGCCAAACCAGTGGTGTTCTCTTCCATTTATCCCGTTGCCGCGGACGGTTATGAAGACCTGGTCTCCGCCCTGGAAAAGCTGAAGCTGAACGATGCCTCGCTCATTTATGAAAAAGACACCTCCGTGGCCCTGGGATTCGGGTTCCGCTGCGGCTTTTTGGGCCTGCTGCACTTAGAGGTCGTGCAGGAGCGGCTGGAACGTGAATACGATCTTTCCCTGATCCTGACAGCACCGTCGGTGCGCTATACACTCCTCATGAATGACGGTACGGAAGAAATTATCGACAACCCGGCCCTTTATCCCGACCCGACGCTGATCGACAAAACACGGGAGCCCTTTATCAAGGCTGCCATCATCGTTCCAGACCGCTACATGGGTGCCGTCATGAAGTTGTGCCTGGACAGGCGGGGCATCAATAAAAATTATCAGTATCTCACCAACAACCGCCTGGAAATGATCTTCGATCTTCCGCTGGCGGAAGTGATCTACGACTTCTACGACAAACTGAAAACCGTCACCCAGGGTTATGGATCGTTTGATTACGACCTCCTGGACTACCGGGACACCGATATGGTCAAGATGGACATCCTCATCAACGGCGAACGCGTGGACGCGCTCTCCCAATTGGTCCACCGGAACAGATCCGTGGAACGTGCCCGACATGCCTGCGACAAATTGAGGGACGAAATTCCAAGGCAGATGTTCAAAATCGCCATCCAGGGCGCCATCGGCGGAAAAATTATCGCCCGCAAAACGGTTTCTCCTTTCAGGAAAGACGTCACGGCCAAATGTTACGGAGGCGACATCACCCGTAAGCGCAAGCTGCTGGAAAAACAGAGAAAGGGCAAAAAGCGCATGAAAATGGTGGGCAAGGTGATGATCCCCCAGTCTGCATTCTTATCCGTGCTGAAGACAGACGGTGAATAATTTATTTCGACAGGATTATTTTACTTACGTTGTAATATAGCGTCATTTGCGCTTCGCGCGTAATTTATTGTCATTCGCTTCGCTGTTATTTATTGTTAGCTCTTGGTTCGTGGCTTTTAGAGCTACCAGATATGAGCAACAGATAGCTGATAATCCGCAGGTTGCCAATGACATGCACGGCATAAATTACGCGCGAAGCGCAAATGACGTGCGAAGCACAAATATCAGCCGCAGGGCAAATTACGAAGGATATAATCATGGGAAAAACCATTGCCGAAAAAATATTTGATGCGCATGAAGTCGACACGCCATCCGGGGACATGCGTATCATTAATCTCGACGCTGTATTCTGCCATGAAATCACCACCCCCATCGCCATCAACGATCTGGTGGCACGCGGTAAGGATCGTGTTTTCGACCCCGACAAGATCAAGGTCGTCATCGACCACGTGTCACCGGCCAAGGACTCTAAAACTGCCATGCAAGGCAAGATTTTGAGGGAATGGGCCCGGCGTAACCACATCCGGGATTTTTTTGACATCGGCAGAAATGGCGTATGCCACGCCCTCTTTCCTGAGAAAGGGTTTGTACGGCCTGGTTACACGATAATCATGGGGGACTCCCACACCTGCACCCACGGCGCATTCGGGGCCTTTGCCGCCGGCGTGGGCACCACTGACCTCGAAGTGGGCATTTTGAAAGGCGTCTGCGCTTTTCACTATCCGAAAACCATCCGGATCGACATCGCGGGCAACTTGCGGCAGGGTGTTTATGCGAAGGATGTAATTCTCTTTATCATCGGCAAAATCGGTGTCAACGGAGCCACCGACAAGGTCATCGAATTTACCGGCCCGCTTGTGGATCAAATGGACATGGCTTCAAGGATGACCCTCTGCAACATGGCCATAGAAGCCGGGGGGACCAGCGGCATCTGCTACCCGGACAGAACCACGGTCGCGTATCTCTGGCCTTTTATTAAGAACGACTACGCCGATAAAGAAAAAGCGCTGCAATCCTTTCAGTTATTTAATTCCGATCCGGACGCATCCTATGAGAAGGTTGTGGAAATCGACGTGAGCGACCTGACACCCCAAACGACATTCGGGTACAAGCCCGACAATGTCAAAACGGTAAAAGAGATGAAGGGGCAAGTCGTGAACCAGGTTTACATCGGTTCCTGCACCAACGGTAGAATCGAAGACCTGCGTGTGGCAGCCTCGGTTTTAAAAGGCAGAAC